>DATAXC010000298.1:0-5083 GCA_036266895.1 Gammaproteobacteria bacterium | reverse complement strand
ATCTAATACGCGTAATGAACGCTCTACTTCGATAGTAAAATCAACATGGCCTGGGGTATCAATAATATTGATGCGATGCTGAGGAAATTGCTTAGCCATCCCATACCAGTAACAAGTCGTTGCAGCAGAGGTAATCGTAATACCTCGCTCTTGTTCTTGCTCCATCCAGTCCATGGTCGCAGTCCCTTCATGGACTTCACCAATTTTGTGAGAAACACCCGTGTAATATAACACACGCTCGGTTGTGGTTGTTTTACCTGCATCAATATGGGCCATGATGCCAATATTTCTATACCGATCAATGGGGACTGTACGCTGCACAATTCACCTCTACCAACGATAATGAGCAAACGCTTGGTTTGCTTTTGCCATACGATGTACGTCATCCCGCGTTTTTACTGCTGAACCACGGCCTAAATAGGCTTCATGTAATTCGGCAGCCAAACGAAGCGCCATTGTCTTTTCTGAACGGGCTTTAGCCGCATCTACTAGCCAACGCATGGCTAACGCTAGCCCGCGGTCAGATGCCACTTCGATGGGCACTTGATAGGTAGCACCGCCCACACGTCGAGATTTAACCTCTACTGTAGGGGCTACATTTGTTAATGATTTACGTAATGCATCGAGCGCCTCATCTTGGGCACCACCATGAGTCGCCGCACCCTTCATTTTTTGTGCTACGCCAGCAGGTCTTTTAATGCCTTTACCCCCTGCAGCATCACCACTACCTTCACCCCCTCTATTATCCCCCTCACCTTTGTGATGGTCTTTTTTTAGGCGCTCCAGTAATGTCGTTAATGCGGTATAAACGATTCTTTCAGCAATCGATTTTTTACCTGCACGCATGATTACATTAATAAATTTCGCTACCTGATCGCTACCATATAGCGGATCGGGTAAAATTTCTCTTTTAATCGCAGCTTTTCTTCTTGGCATTGCTTGTTTCCACCATCCAAAATGTCATGTTATTTCTTAGCTCTTTTTGTACCGTATTTAGACCGGGCTTGACGTCGTTTTTCCACGCCTGTTGCATCCAAAGCGCCGCGCACGACATGGTAACGAACACCAGGTAAATCTTTTACACGACCGCCACGAATGAGGGCCACGGAGTGTTCTTGTAAATTATGGCCTTCCCCACCAATGTAGGCCGTTACTTCATAGCCGTTAGTCAAGCGAATACGTGCCACTTTACGTAAAGCTGAATTTGGCTTTTTTGGGGTCGTGGTATAAACACGTGTACAAACACCGCGTTTTTGCGGCGATCGGCCCAAAGCCGGCACTTTTGACTTACTGAATCTAGGCGTTCTACCTTGATTGACTAGCTGATTAATTGTTGGCATTCATTTATCTCACTTTAAATCACTTAAAAATAAAGTCATTCCCGCAAAAATTCATATGGGAGACGCGCGATTCTAAAAAGCCCACTGCCCCATGTCAAGGACTAAATGATAGTTTTAAGGAAAATCGCAATTTATCGTCCTTTTGGGGAATATTGGGGGTTAGGGGGTTGTTGAGAATAAACACCCTCTGCCCCGACCCCTCCACATAAGTACTAACTTAAGAGCAGCAAGGAAAAGCCCCTCTCCCGCAAGCGGGAGAGGGGTACCCCTACATAATAGAACACGAGTGTCCGCCCATGCGGAGTCGAGGTAACAGCGAATTGGACTCTTTTTGATCCTGCTCAACTATATTGGCCTTCAGCGATCGCATATACCCTACAAAAGATACTTTTTCGTCTGGATCTATCTTTTTATTTTCTGCATTATTCTTAACTAAATCAAAAGGTGTCTGACCTGCAGCATTTTTACGGTTAAATTCCCCGCCCCATGGCAAATGCATAAAACACTTCATCGCATGTAAATTGCCTGCAGCAGCTGCCGCATGAAATGGCGTATCGCCGTCCTGATCAACTGGAACTTTTTCCTTATCTAACCATTTCTCTAAACCAGGATAGGCTAAAATCAATTCTTGCAACTCATCAAACGCAGCCATACCAGGTTGTTTATAGTGTGCCAAACAATGGATAATAGTTTTCTCTCCATAAAGAACACTAGCGAGATCAAAATTTTCTTCCTTTAATTTCTCTATTATGCTGCGCACAATTGGAATGCTTCTACCCGACATGGCATTACCAAGTAATGCTTGTAATGGTTCTTTAATCCACCTCTTCTCAAGAAAAAGAGAGAAAACCTTTTCTTTACCTAAAAAAGCCGCGTATTTAGGAATAGAATAGAAAACATCTGCATTAGTAGGATAGCCAACCTTTATCTCTTTTATTGGTGCTTTAAGAAATTCTTCTCTGGTTTTTTCATCTGCGTTTTCAAAATAATCGCGATCATCGGCGTCAATGCGCTCTTTTAGCAACCTGCTAAATCTATCTTTTTTTATTTGTTCTTCAGTTGGAAAATACGGACCGACAGCAATAACCATTTTTTTCTCCTTTTTTGCGTTAAGTTTATTCTGTATGTAGATTACCCCTCACCCGCCGCCTATCGGCGTCGGCCTCTCCCACAAGGGGAGAGGCAAAAGCTCTAGCGTATTTATTTATTCAACAACACCCCCGCAAGGGGAAAGGTAAAAACGCTAGTATTTATATTTCCAGCAATGCCCCACAAGGGGAGAAGCGATGCTAATCTTTTTCTAAAATAACAAATAAGAATTGCCTCTCCCCTTGTGGGAGAGGCCGACGCCGATAGGCGGCGGGTGAGGGGTTTGTTTCCTCTACTACTTCGCCTTGTCTGCCGCCGCATCAGGTCTTTTCTTTTGTTGGCTATTCAAGATAGTCTGACGACGATCATCATGATAAGCCATACCTGTTCCAGCTGGAATCAAGCGGCCGACGATAACGTTTTCTTTTAAGCCGCGTAACTCATCAAACTTACCATTCACAGCTGCTTCAGTTAACACACGGGTCGTTTCTTGGAACGATGCCGCAGAAATAAACGATTCGGTTGATAACGAAGCTTTGGTAATACCCAATAACACGGGATCATGACGAATAGTAATCTTTCCTTCTTTAGTCAAGCGTTTGTTCTCTTCACGGAACAAGCTGTATTCAATTTGCTCGCCCTTAATGAAATTAGAATCGCCCGGATCAGCAACAATCACTTTACGCAGCATTTGACGAATAATGACTTCAATGTGTTTATCGTTAATCTTAACACCTTGCAAACGGTAAACATCTTGAACTTCATTGATTAAGTAATTGGCTAAAGCATTCACGCCTAGTAAACGCAATACATCATGTGAATTCTGCGCACCTTCAACTAGCACTTCACCTTTTTCTACGTGTTCGCCTTCAAATACATTGATATGACGCCACTTAGGAATTAACTCTTCATGCATATCACCTGTCGTAGAAGTAATCAGCAAACGACGCTTACCTTTGGTCTCTTTACCAAAACTCACCACACCAGAAATTTCTGCTAATATGGCAGAATCTTTTGGTCGGCGCGCTTCAAATAAATCGGCAACACGCGGTAAACCACCGGTGATATCACGCGTTTTTGATGTTTCTTGTGGAATACGTGCTAACACATCGCCCACTTTTACTGTTGCAGCATCTTCAAAATTGATGATTGCATCTGCTGGTAAGAAATATTGCGCCACTAAATTAGTGCCAGCAATATACAAATCTTCACCTTTATCATCGACTAATTTGATAATCGGTTTTAATTCTTTACCGCTTGCACCACGTTGTTTTTGATCGATAACCACAATACTGGTTAATCCAGTCAAGTCATCCATTTGTCTATGCATGGTTACACCGTCAATTAAATCAACAAATTTAATATGACCGGCTACCTCAGTGATAACAGGATGGCTATGCGGATCCCAATTTGCCACGATTTGTCCTGCATCGACTTTAGACCCTTCTTTAACAGCTAATTCCGCACCATAAGGAATTTTATAACGTTCGCGTTCACGACCATGTTCATCAAGTACCGCCAACATACCAGAACGTGACACAATAATAAATTTACCATTTTGACGCTCGATTAATTTAACGTTATGCAATTTAATTTGCCCAGGGAATTTTACCTGAACATTATTCACTGCTGTTGTTCGTGATGCCGCACCACCAATGTGGAAGGTACGCATGGTTAACTGCGTGCCTGGTTCGCCGATGGACTGTGCTGCAATAACACCGACTGCTTCACCAATATTTACGCGATGACCGCGCGCCAAGTCGCGGCCGTAACAAGCTGCGCAAATACCATAACGGGATTCACAAGTAATAGCGGTGCGCACAACAATTTGATCGATAATGATGTCTTCTAATTTTTTAATCCAGTCTTCATCCAATAAAGTACCTTGTGGAATAATGACTTGGTTGGAACCTGGTGCATAAATATCTTCTGCAATAACGCGGCCTAAAACACGTTCATGTAAAGGCTCAACCACATCACCGCCTTCAATTAATGGGGTAACCGCAATACCTTGCGTGGTACCGCAATCTTCTTCGGTCACCACTAAATCTTGCGCCACATCAACTAAACGTCGCGTTAAATAACCGGAATTTGCTGTTTTTAAAGCGGTATCCGCCAAACCTTTACGCGCACCGTGCGTTGAAATAAAGTATTGCAACACGTTTAAGCCTTCTCGGAAATTAGCGGTAATTGGCGTTTCGATAATGGTGCCATCCGGCTTGGTCATTAAACCACGCATACCGGCTAATTGACGAATCTGCGCCGCAGAACCTCTAGCACCAGAATCAGCCATCATGTAAATAGAGTTAAACGATTCTTGTTTGAGTTTAGTACCTTCTTTATCTTTCACCGTATCAGAAGATAATTCTTCCATCATCGCTTGCGCTACTAAGTCATTCGTGCGTGACCAAATATCGACAACTTTATTATAGCGTTCGCCTTGTGTCACCAAACCAGAAGAAAACTGGGCTTGAATCTTGCGCACTTCATCTTCTGCTTGTTCAATAATGGCTGGTTTCTTTTTCGGAACCACTAAATCATTCACACCAATAGATAAACCAGAACGTGTTGCATAATGAAAACCGGTATACATTAAGTGATCGGCAAATATGACGGTTGCTTTCAAACCGACTTGACGATAAGACGCGTCAATT
>DATAXC010000277.1:0-6802 GCA_036266895.1 Gammaproteobacteria bacterium | reverse complement strand
AGAGGAAGAAGAAGAGAGAATAGCGAGATGTATAATTAGCATAAATAAAACCCAAGCATTGCTTGCAGCTAAGCAACGAGAGCAAGGTTATTTAACCGAAGAAGAATTGGCGCAGCTAGCCGAAGGGGAGCGGATGAAAGAGCAGTTTTTAGCGCCTAGTAGATTTTTTTTGCAAGAAGAAGAAAATAAAGCTGATTTATCTGAAACTAGTGCAACAACGACAACCACAACCACAACCACAGCAGATTCGTCTATTCCCTGGCAGCTTCCGATGTTTAAACCTAAAGCTAGACGCTCAGCAGAGTGCCCTCTAAATACTATTGATCCAGAGCCAGAGGTTCCCGTCATGATCCGTAGTAGCCGGGAAAATTGCTAATGTGTGATTGTTGTTATTCCGGACGGCTTTGTTGCATGAAAAACACCCTTTCCCGCCCTTCGGGCACTCCCGCACTTGTTGCGGGAGTGCCCGAAGGGCGGGAAAGGGTTATTACTTCCTTCATGCAAAAACCACCCCGGACATTTTCTTAAAAGAAGACAGCACGCGTAGGTTGGGCTGAGCAACGCGAAGCCCAACAATGGCGGGAGAGGGTGTTTTTCATGCAACAAATCTACCCGGATAACAACAACCGTGCACTAGCAATTTTTCCCGGACACGACTGCCCGTAAACGGGCTAGCCCTTCAACGCAGGAATTAGCCCGGTCAAACCGGTTGCCAACATACCCACGGCAATCGCCATGATAATCATGCCCATGATGCGGGTAATGGTTTTTATCGCAGATTCACCAACAAATTTCGCCACAGTATGCCCATAAAACAGCATTAAAAACATGCCAAAGGCTAAAACCACACACAAGCCGGATAACCAGGTTTTATAGAAGAAGCTCGTGTAATCGGTAGAAGCGATGATCAGCGTACTGATTGCACCTGGGCCAATGGTAATCGGTAAGGCCAGCGGGACGATAGCAATCGAGCTTTGTTCTTCAGCGGCGACATCATCTTCCGGTGTATGGCTAATCGGGCTTTCTTTCGACTCCAACATCGATAAACCGGTCAGCAAGATAATAATGCCGCCGGCAAAGCGAAATGAATCTATCGTGATACCCAAGAAATCTAATAATTGACTGCCAATCCAAATCGCCACTACCATAATGGTGACCATGGCAAATCCGCATTTGATCGCGATTTTACGTTGATGGCGGGATGAGAATTTCTTGGTTAATTGTAAAAAAATGGACAATGAACCCAATGGATTCATCATGATAATCATTGCCACTAAAAATGTAACGGTTTCAGTATAGTTCACAGGTGGGTACACTCTCATTTTTATTGATATCATAGCTTAATCAACGAACAGGAGTCAAAACATGCATCGTGTATTTAATTTTAACGCCGGTCCCGCTATGTTGCCGGAAGAGGTATTGCGGCAAGCGCAAGCGGAAATGTTGGATTGGCAGGGCACCGGCATGTCGGTAATGGAATTAGGCCATCGCGGCTCAGAATTTCAAGCGCTAGCCAAACAATCAGAAGATGATTTACGCGCACTGATGGCTATCCCGGATAATTACCATGTCTTATTTTTAGCCGGCGGTGCAACGACACAGTTTGCCATGGTGCCATTAAATTTATTTGGCGCTAACAAGAAAGCGGATTACATAGATACTGGCATTTGGTCAAAAAAAGCCATTGCAGAAGCACAGCGTTATGGGCAAGTACATATTGCCGCAACGCTTGCACAACGAGATAAACTCGCGTACATTCCTCCGCAGGTAGAATGGCAACTGAGTGATGATGCTGCTTATTTGCACTACACGCCTAACGAAACGATCGCTGGTGTTGAATTTCATTGGACACCACAGCCCAACGCCGCTGTTCCGCTGGTTGCGGATATGACTTCGATGATTTTGTCGCAGCCGATTGATGTCAGTCAATATGGTATCATTTATGCAGGCGCACAAAAAAACATCGGTCAAGCCGGTTTGACAATTGTAATTATTCGCAATGATTTAGTTCGTACACCATTGCCAGGAACACCGACCTTATATACTTATCAAGAACAAGTTGAAAACCATTCTTTTTACAATACGCCGCCCACTTATAGTTGGTATATTGCTAGCTTAGTATTTGCTTGGATGAAACGGCAGGGTGGTGTGGCTACGTTTTATGCGGCGAATCAACGTAAAGCGGCCAAGTTATATCGCTATCTTGATGAGCATGCTGATTTTTATCATTGTCCGGTAGATGTTTCCTGTCGTTCGATTATGAATGTGTCGTTTGATTTACCGAATGAAGCATTGACGCAACAATTTTTACAACGGGCAACAAAAGCTGGGTTAGCTAATTTGAAAGGGCATCGATTAGCTGGAGGCGTGCGCGCCAGTATTTATAATGCAATGCCAGAAGCTGGTGTGGATAAGTTAGTGGAGTTTATGGAGGAGTTTAGAAAGCGTGCAGTATGAGAGCAAAACCCCTCATCCGCCGCGCTTTGCGCGTCGGCCTCTCCCACAAGGGGAGAGGCAAAAACCTCTAGTATTTATTTATTCAACAACGCCCCCACAAGGGGAGAGGCAATACTCTTCTTTTTTCCCATTTATGCAACAATGCTCCACAAGGGGAGAAGGAAAGATCATGGAGTCTGGATGAAGTGCATATATATCAAATTAAGTGGTTTTTTGCCTCTCCCCTTGTGGGAGAGGCCGACGCCGTTAGGCGGCGGGTGAGGGGTGTTTATGAACACCCACCTTCTAACCTCGGTCTCACGCTCATCGAGGTATTAATCAGTTTATTTATTTTAACGTTTCTTTTGCTTGGCGTGCATGCGACACAACTCTTTGCTTTGCAAAAAGCAAAATCGACTTATTATTTTAGTGTAGCCACGCAACAATTGCACAACATGATGCTACGATTAAAAGTCATGACCATCGCAACTGACTTATCCACACAATTAACGCATTGGAACCAGCAAAATCAACAAGTATTGCCGCAAGGGAACGGGACAGTGCAATGTGACAATGCAACTTGTCAATTAACCATTTTTTGGGGAGGCGAATCACCATTAACATGTATCAACAATCAGATTGGATCAGCAGGCTGTATTCGCGTCGAAACATTTTTATAAAACACAATAAAAATCAAACCGGCATGACTTTAATTGAAGTACTGTTAGCTATCACATTAGAATTATTGTTGATAGCATTTTTATTCGAAACTTATCTAGCACATCAATATAACTTTCAATTGCAATTTAATTTACAACGCTTACAGACGCAAGCGCAATTAGCCATGGATGTTTTACAAACAGCGATTACGCAAGCAGGCTATATCGGTTGTCCTTTATTAACAGAGCATTTGCCGATAGCAGCAAGTCCGTCTTATCAGTTATCAGTCGCCAATCAGTTAACTGGCAGTATAGCAAATGAAATAACTGTACGTTATTTAGAACAGCCTTATGCAAGGTTATTAACACAAGATAATCCGCAAAGCACGGAAAAAATCGTCAGTGCAAAACCAGTATTACCAGCGCGTGCCATCTTGTTAATAACAGATTGCCAGCGAGCAGAAGTGTTTCAGCAAAGCAAGGTGATTGCGAGTAAACAACAGCAAAAAATCATATTGGATCGTCCGTTGCATTATACTTTTCAATCGTATGCAGCAGTAGGACGATTAGCGATAAATAAATATTTTGTCGCTAAAACGCAGCGTAATTATGCAGATGGCTCCCCGATTTATGCCTTATTTGTAGAAGATATTCAGTTACGCAAGACAGAATTAATAGAAGGCGTACAAGCGATGAGATTGTATTATTCAGTGCAACAGGGCGAGCAATTGATTGATCTGCCCGCACAACAAATTACCGATTGGTCTAAGGTGCGCGGTGTTGCGTTTGAGTTGGATATTTATTATCCACCAATACGCAAAACTTGGTATGGGTATGTGAGTCGAACCTAGACGGGATTGCATTACTAGGCTATATCCCTTAGCCTAGCTCGCAATAGATGAACTATTGAAAGGATAAAAAAATGGCTGCTCCACGTACACGCTCGTCACACTTGACACTACGACCTATGTTAGCTGGTGACTCTATGATAGATACACCGTCACCCCGAATTAGTATGCCAAAAGAGAATTCGCTAGCCAGTTGGACGATAGAAATTTCTCCATCGAATGAAGAGAACTTTAAGCAAGCACTTTCTACTATCCATGATGATAAATCAACTCCAAAAAACCGCGGCTTATGGTTGTCATGGCTATCTAGTTTTGCTATTGACACTTCATATCGTCCAAGAAAGCCTATCCAGGACCAAGCTGCATTAGCAGCAGCTGATCTGTATATGAACGAGTTGAAAGATTACAAGACTGGGCTTGAATTGCTAAGCCGATTTTTTTCTGACAAAGGATATTATCGTAATAGCAGTAAACAGAGTAAAACTGCACGCAATCTAGCTTTGCCACTTGTTCGACAGATGCTAACTAATATACTAGCATCAGATCAAGTGGAAGCGCTATTTAGTCAATGGATAGTTCCGAATATGTTAACGGACAATCCTGATGATACAGTTACATTAGATTGTATTGCGTCGCTTGTAAAAAATTTATTTGATGAAAATGATATTGCTGCTGGTGATGCCTGCTATTGCATGGCAGTTTATCAAGCATTAATGCAGCAATATTATCCGGTTACATTTATAGGATCTCCTAGAGATTATTCTAATGATAAAAATGCAACGAACATTAATTGGTGTGAACGAGCGATTCAATTGGGACATCGCGGTACAATAAACAAGATGATCTTGCAGTTAAATCCGCCGGGTAGTAGAGGTGTTTCATTAACACCAGAAGAAAAACATCAATTAGCAGATTATTATGCATCAATAGGGCAGCATGAAAAAGCTAGGGAATTATATACCGCATTAGCTGCCAAACATGACCTTGATTGCCAAGAGAAAGTATTAACATTGGCTGTTATAGCCGCCCATCAATTTTGGTTACTGGCAGAGATGAATAATCCGACCGGTGTATCAGAGATTAATAAAAAATTAAAAGAAGCTTATCCATACGCGGTTACTTGGCAAAAATGTCAAGCAATACTACAAAAACAAAACAGTAATCCATTGCGCAAGTTGGCACGTAAACCATTTGCTCAACTTTTATATGCGGTAGTTACTGGTGCTAAACTATCTGATGGCTGGGTTAACTGCCTGCAATTGACGGGTCCTCAAGTGCAAGCGTTACCTTTACGCGGTCAGACTGAAGTTGTTTTTGATCCCTGTAATCTGGCAGATTTGCGTCAAGTTAGTAAAGCAGCAGAAGCTGTAGAATTATGGTATTGCCAAATTAAACCCTATTTTTCGAGGGATCCGCATTACGTTTTCAATTTAGCTAAACGAGCCGGCAATATTACTTTGTTGTCGCTAAAAGAGCTGGCCGCGATGACCAATAGGTCTACTCTGGTGGTTGATGAAGATTTTGTTGTTGATTGGGTGATGGTAAAGGGAACCGAGAAAGATTGTAGGCACGTTAGTGAGCTTAGATCAGATCAAAAAAGAACTGAAACAGCCCAGCAATTGCAAGCAGAAGCTGAGGCAGTTAGAAGCACATTTCAAAAAGAATTAAGTCAATTATTAGCTGGTTTGGATAGTAAATTACTTTATCTAAAAGAAATAAAAAAAACCTTTGATCTTGATCCGGAAAATGTATTAGAAAATGAGATCAATATTTTGCTAAATCTTGGGCAATTGTATGAGCTATCCGATAGGGCAGATCGTCACGAAAAAGCACTTTTTTATTATGTAGAAGCATTTAATCGTATTAGAGCAGGAACGAGTTACTCGAGCTTTAATCATTTGCCTGATGTGAATTTGGCTTTGCCGCATATCAAGCGGTTGGCAGAAAAAAAACTACCGAGCGCAGTAATGAAATTGGCATTGCTTGCCGCTGCAGATGTGGATACGGATAAAAATGATCACCATTATGAGCAAGCTGCACAGTTGGCGCAACAGGCAATAGACTTGGTGCCTGCCCCTGCTAACCCCGAATGGATCAGTAATGCTAATTCATTTAGACTTTTTGGGGTATTGCATAAAATTAGTATGTTACCGTATTGGCAAGAAAATAAGGTAAATGTTGGTTATATTCAGCATGTTTTAACAAAGACAGGATTTTATTCATGCGCTAAAACCAGAGAAAAATTACAAACATTTGCTAAATCAAGACTAAAAGAGTTAGAAGAATTAACGCAGCGCGCAGTTGATAAACAAAAATCAATCCTATGCAAAGAAACAGAATTAATAGATAAAACAGTACTTATACCAAGATTGATCATACCAAAACAATCAAAACCGCTGGTTGAAAGAAAAAAACCGTTTTCTTTATGGGTTGCTGAGTTACCGCCAGTTGATACCTGTGAAAAAAATCTCTATACCATATTAAGTCATTTACATGATGATAGCATTGAAATATTACAGCGGGTAACGGATGCATTATCTTCTGCGCTGCCGCAACCTGCGGATGCTGTACCTGTTTTGATCGAGAGTGATAAAAACTCTCGACAGCAGGCGTCAACGATATGACCGAGCTAGTCTATTCAACAGCTGCAATCGATGATAATATGTAGACGTTTTTTTCAATTTTTAAAATAGAGGACAAAAAAATGGCTGTTTCACGTGCGCTATCTGAACAAGAATTGCAGGATAAAGTAACCCTATTTGAAAAAATAATATCCAATCGGGTGTGGGAGCAACTAGGTAATCCAACTGGGGTGCGAGAAGCTAAAAAAGAAAGGGATAAGCATTATGTTAGTTATGC
>DATAXC010000272.1:0-5126 GCA_036266895.1 Gammaproteobacteria bacterium | reverse complement strand
AAACCAGTAGCGTCATAAAAAAGCTTAACTTCATTGGCGCCGTCTAATTTTTTTACCCAATATTCCAGTTTATCTTTAAGATATTGCGAGTTAAAATTTTGTTTTTGCCAATAGGCATAATCAGTGTATTGTACAGTTAATGGTTGTAAAGAAATAGGTTTACCTTCAACTAATGCCCGATATGTTTGATTTATCTCGTCAATGATAATACTTTCTGACCATCCATCAGTAATAATATTATGCATGGTTATGATAAAAACATGGTGCTGAGGGGTAATTTCATATAATTTAAATCTAAATAGCGGGCCGTTTTCTATATCAAAGGGTAGGTGAGCTTCCTTTACAAGTTCTTTGTCAATATTTGAATTGATATTCACAATTAATTTTTTATGAAAGTCAGGAACAAGCTCTTGCCATGGCGTACCATCTTCGGATTTAAAAACAGTACGCAAAATCTGATGCCGCTCAATAAGACGGTGAATTGCTGATTCTAAATACAAAATGTTTAATTTTCCCTTTATACTAAATGCCATCGAAATATTGTAAGCACTATTATCATTACCTTCTAATTGATACAAATACCATAATCGGTGTTGTGCATAAGAAAGAGGGATTTTTTTCTTATTGAAAACAGGAAAAATTTTACTTTGTTTTAAATACGGTGTTTTCTCTTCATTAATATATGTCATCAAATTTTTAATAGTTGGATATTGAAAAATATTTACAACATTAATTTGAAGTTGTTTTTTAGTTAACATCACCGTTGCTTGTGCTGCAGACAAAGAATTCCCGCCAAAATCAAAAAAATTATCCTCTAATCCTATGTTGCGATTCAACACTTCGCTCCATATTTTCTTTATTAAATCTTCTAATTCCGTACCCGTTGTTTTAGTAGATAATAATTCCGATTGCATAGAAAGATATAATTTTGAAAGTGCTGAATAATCAATTTTTCCGCTTTGCGTAAACAGCATATCCTCTATTAGTATAAAATCGTTTGGTATCATATAACTCGGCAAAAATTGTCTGCAAAATATTTTTATCTTTTCAGAAAAATTCTCTGCTAGCGTTTTGTCTGCATATGTACTAGTCAAAAAGGCGACTAGTTGTTTTTTATTATTTTCTTCATCTTGTGCAATTAAAGCAACTTGCTTAATATTAGGATATTTAGCTAATATACATTCTATTTCATCTAATTCAATTCGATAGCCGCGTAATTTTATTTGTCGATCTACTCTTCCAATAAATTCCAATGAGAAATCTTTTGTATATCGTACCAAATCACCCGTTTTATATAGGTTTAATTGCTCATTATTATAGATACAGCAATCTTCTATTATTAAATTTTCCTTTAAATACCCGCGTGCGACTCCAGTGCCACTAATATAAAGTTCTCCTATTCCCCCTATTGGTACTGGTTGCTGGCACTGATCTAAAACATGGAATTGAAGATTATCAATTGGATAACCAATTGGCACATAGCCATGTCTTTTTATGTTGGTAGGTTGACAAATATAATAAGCTGCGTTAATTGTACATTCAGTTGGACCATATAAATTTACTAAAGTAGCTTTACAGTTAAACTGAAATTTATTAAGCAACCCATAAGTTAATGGTTCTCCTCCTGAAATAACATATTTTAATGATGAACAGGTATTAAAATCATTTAATTCAAGAACAAGCGTCAATAAAGAGGGTACAAATTCAATATAAGTGATCTTATAAAAATTAATCAGATAAGAAAATTTATCGATTTGCTCATGAACATGATTGGGTGCTAAAACCAATTTTCCACCCGAAATAAGCGGTAAAAAAATCTCCTCTAATGAAACATCGAAGCTTATACTTGTATGATTCATGACAACATCATGTTGATTGATTGAAAATTTCTTCTTAATCCAGATTAAGCGATCAGCCAAACTGGCATGATCAACCGCAACACCTTTCGGCAACCCTGTGGTTCCAGAAGTAAATAGAAGATAAGCTAAATTATTAGAATCTACTATTAATGGAAATAATGGAGAAAGCCTAGTAGTTTCATTTAAAACTTCTTTAAGTAAGAGTACCTTGATTGATTTATCAATACTTTCAGCAATATTATTATTGTCACTACCACAAAGAATAAGGTGAGCTTGGGTTAGTTTTAAAATATACTGTACACGCTCTGATGGTAACTTTGGACTGATGGGAACATAACAAGCACCCGCTTTCATTATACCTATAATGCCGGCGATTAATTCAAATGATCTATCTGATAATAGAGGTATAAAAGTCTCTTTTGTTACGCCTAGTTCTCTTAATTTATCAGCTATACTTGTTGCCGCTACTTCTAGCGCATGATAAGTAAAAGTTTTATCACCATCAATGACAGCAATATTACCTGAGAAATTTTTAACATTTTTCTCAAATAACTCCAAAACAGTTGCAACACAAGGAATTTTTATATTTTTATTAGTTGCTTGATTAATATCCGGCAAAAATTTTATTTCACTCAACCTTAAGCCTTGGGAAAAAATAATAGCTTTAAGAAATAAAAGAAAATTATCTAATAACACAGTAGTATTTACTTTTTCATAATTTTCATTTAGATAAGCTATATTTATATAAATATTTTCTGCATCAAAATCAAATTGAAAAATTACTGATGGGATACAAGATATTTTATTTGAATTTATAGACAAACAAAAAACCATTTCAAATTTTTTTTGATTTTTATTTAAAATAGATAATTCGTTTTTCATTGTATGCATAACTATTTCTTGAAAAAGAAATCGAGCGAATGTTTCAAAATGCAAGCTTTCATCACAATTATTGGAAAGGAAGAGCACTTCTCTAGCTAATCCGCTTTCTATGCTGTTTTTAGTTAATATAAAGCCAAGTCTTAATTGTTCAGATTTAAATGAAAAATATCGTGTTATCAATGCATACAGCGCTGAAATCAATAAAATCTTGATATCAATTTTTAGTTGAGTACTGTAATCGGTAAGTTGCGTGAGTAGTAAAGAAGGTATGTTTTTTGTGTACTTTGCATACATTGTATGAAACTGTAAATCTTCTCTACTCAAATTTACTAATAATTGATATAAATGTTCATTAATATTTCTCTCTTCTTCAGTAAAAGTATCTTGCTTAATAACGGTTAATTCTGACATTTGTTGGCTATACAGTTGCCAATAATCCACTTCATCGTTATAGCTTTCAAACGGATCAATAAATTCTTTTGATTGTAAGCTATAAGTTGATTTTTGGTGCAATAAAATCCACTTATCCATAGTTGATTGCATCAAAGAAATATCTAATTTTAGATTAGAAAATACGATGCAATAATCAAATTCATATTGTTTAATTAGCTTTAATCCATTCAAATCATGATAGCAAATAGTTTCTTTTTCGCAAAATTCTTTAGTTAATTGAGAGTTTGTAAAACAAGTCAATATGTCATGTCCCAATTCTAGTGTTGTCATGAGATAGTCTGATAAAATCTCTTGATCTCCGACTATTAAAAGACGTAGTTTCTTCATGGTGATTGATCTCTCCTTTTAATACCAACAACTGTACCTCTAAAACATTTTTTATTTCTTTTATTTGCTTAAATTTTATCTAATTTTAATAAACCCATTTTACTTTTAAAAGGCATCACTATTTTACAGTAGCGTAATATAAAACCGATTGAATTAATTGCTGCATATATAGTCATTAACTGCCAAATAATTGATGGATTGCCATTATAGAAAGTGACTGCGATATAATTTGGCAAAATTGCGAATATCCACACAGTAACCGTATTCATTATCATAATAAAAACAGTATCTTCGAAGGCTGTTAATATGCCTGCTAATATCCACACTAAACCATCAAAAACAAAATAAATAAGGACCCATATACAGGTAATTTTTGTATAGGTAATGAGAGCAGCATCCTGTATAAAAGATTCATTTGTTATAAAAAATAATTCGATCAAATAATAAGGGAAAAAAATCATGGGAATAGCAAAGAGCAAGACCATAAGCCCATGTAATTTCAATCCGGATTTGATCAATTTTGGCACAAGGCTCCACTTTTTCATGCCAATGGCATTTGAAGCTATGGTTGTGACAGCTTTTTGCAAACCATCTGTCGTAAATGCCAGAAGCAAAAATATAGCTTGGCCAAACACTAAGACTGTAATATGAATATCATCTTTATATGCCATTATTTGTAGTAAACATGCCCATGCGGTCATTTCAATGAAATAACTTGAAGCATTCGGCGTTCCAACTTTCAAACAAAGCCAAAATTCTGAAAAAATAAACTTAAAACATCCTGTATTATTCAATATTCTATATTTTTTATTTATGAAAACAGCAAATAGAAAAATGGCTTGTAATAAGATTGAAAATCCTAAAGCAAGTGCCGCTCCAAAAGTGCCCATTGCTGGAATAACACCCTCTATGCCAAAAATAAATACATAGGCAAAAATAATATTTATAATATTAACTACCAAGGTAGATAAAGTAATTATTTTAACTTTTCCCTGTCCTATAAAAAATGAAGAAAGCGCAGCAACTAATGGAAAAAGTGGGCCAAAAATCATGATGGTTTTAAAGTACAAAAGACCATGATGATAATATTCTTCAGGTAAAAACAACTTGCCACAAAACAATCCAACTGGAATAAATACAATTGCTGTAATTAACGAAAACCAAATCATTTGCCATACGAGTGGCCCTATTTTATCGCCCTCATTTGCACCATTGTATTTACCGACATACACTTCAGCAATAGAGGCAACAGATATGCCAGCAAACTGAAATATAGTAAAAACCATCCCCACTGTAGATACTGCAACCATTGCATCTGGCACATACCGGCATAAAAGCAGTCTGTCCATAAAAATCATTAAATTACCTGAAAGTGCTGTTAACATTAATGGATAAGCAATACTCCATAATTCAGCTAATCCAGCAGGCGTGTATTTTGTCAAACGAGGTATTGTAATATTTGAATTTGTCATATTGATTATATACTCAGAGAAGATTTTCAGCTACAAAGCGTAACTGAGTTGGGGAATGGGATAATATTTTAGTTCTTTCTAAAAGTTTTATCAGGTTTGGAATAATAGGATTAACATTTTTAAATTCACTATT
>DATAXC010000268.1:0-7715 GCA_036266895.1 Gammaproteobacteria bacterium | reverse complement strand
AGTGAGCGCATGCATTTGTTGTAAATCGGCAATATCGGCAGGCATCGCCAATACCATCACGCCTGCAGGTGCCAGCGCAGCTAATTCATGCTGTGCTTTTTGTAAATCAGCTTCATTGCGCGCGCATAACATCACATGCGCACCTTCGCTGATAAATTGTTTGGCGATAGCAACCCCTAAACCTTGACTAGCACCGGTAATAATAGCTGCACGGTTAGTTAATTTCATTTTCTATCTCCCCACATAATAATATTTAATACGTTCATCTGTACCGAATATTTTCATTAGAAAACCACTGGCATCTAACACAATCGGTTGTTTTGCCCAACTTAATAATTCATCGGCAGTGAATGCGGTAAATTGCGGCCATTCGGTGGCAATCACAATAGCATCAACTTGTTCTACCGCTTGTTTTAAGCTGGATTTTAATGTGATGATCTCAGCTAACGGTTGCTCTAATTGTTTGACTGCTGGATCGAAAGCGGTAATGTTTGCGCCTTGTTGTTTTAACCACTGACAAAATTCGATGGCAGTTGAGCGGCGCAACGTATCGGTATCGGCTTTATAAGTTAGCCCTAATACCGCAATGGTTTTATTGGTTAAATTTTCTAATACCTCGACAATTTTTCGGCACGACCATTGTTTATGTTGTTGGTTACTGGCTAATAATGCAGAAAATAAGGGTGTATTCACTTGCTGTTGCTGGCCAATTTGCATTAAATAATTGACATCACGCGCGAGTGTGCCGCCAGCAATCGCATTGCCCGGACGTAAATACGCTTTTTTGCCAATACGCTGTTCTGATTTCAATCCTTGCTCGACTTCGCGTGCATCAGCACCGACTCGTTCACATAAGCTGGCTAATTCATTGATGAAAACCACGGAGGTGGCAAGAAATGCATTTAATGCATGCTTAGTCATTTCTGCTGATTCTATTGACATAAAAATAATGTTTTCAGTAAACGGTTTTAATAAGGCGCGAATGCGTGCTTGATCAGTTTGTTGTTGTAAGCCGACAATCACGCGATCCGGTTGGGTAAACACTTGGATCGCTTGGCCTAAGCGTAAATTTTCTGGGCTGTATGCAAAGGAAATATTTTTTTCTGGAAAATGTTCAGTGCAATAGCGTTGAATTTGGCGCGTGCTGCCCACTGGTAATTGCGATGAAATCAGGATGAGCGTGTTGGCAGAGAGGTAAGGTAACAGGTGTTTAATTTGTTGGATGACGTATTCAACATCGGCAATGTCTTCTTCGTTAACGGGTGTATCGAAGGTAATCCAAATGATTTCTGCTTGGGCTGTGGTTAATTGAGTTGGGTGCTGGATAAGTGTGAGGGTGTGGGTTTGTTGTTGGGTGATGGTGAGTAAGTCATCTAAACCAGGTTCGAATAAGGGGGCAGTGAGGGGTGTTTCTTCAAATGCTACCCTCACCCCTAACCCTCTCCCGCTTGCGGGAGAGGGGGAGTCGGTATGGAGACGTATAGGAGCGGCTTCTGCAATTTCATTTTGACCTGCATAAGCGATGACCTCATGTCCTGCATTCGCTAGACAGGCAGCGGTGACGCATCCTAAATGCCAAAGACCAACAACTACGATTTTCATTTTAGATTCCCCCCCAATAGTATACGTCTCCATACCGACTCCCCCTCTCCCCTTGTGGGAGAGGGTTAGGGGTGAGGGTAGCATTTGAAGAAACACCCCTCTCCCGCTTGCGGCGTCGGCCTCTCCCACAAGGGGAGAGGCAAAAGCTCTAGCATATTAATTTATTCAACAACGCCCCCACAAGGGGAGAGGCGTTACTCTTCACTTTTCCCATTTATTCAACAATACCTCACCTAATTTTTAAGCATTACTAAATTCCGGGATGGCAACCTCACCTTGTCCCCCACCCTCTTTCTCATCCCGCTCTTCTAACACCCACGGATTTTGATGCAAATATTCAATCGTTTTCATCACGCCTTCACGAATCGTTAATTTTGGTTTCCAACCTAACTCGCGAACCTTCGCGCAATCTAAAAAAATAAATGGGTTATCACCAATCCAACCGCGTTCACCGCCAGCATAAGTCTTTTTTGGTGTTAATTTTAAATAATCACAAATCCAGCCGATTGAATCGTTCACTTGACAGTATTCATCGGTACCTAAATTAAATAAATTTACTTTTTCTTGTGCGTGTTCCATCGCCCATAAAATCGCATCAATACAATCTTGAATATATAAATAAGATTTACGTTGTTTGCCATTGCCTAAAATATATAATTCATCAGGGTTTGCTAACAGTTGTTTGTAAAAATCAAATACATGGCCATGGGTGTAGCGTTCGCCTAGAATCGAAACAAAACGGAAAATATACGCTTGAAAATCGAACCCTTCGCAATAAGCTTGAATCAACCCTTCTGCAGCTAATTTTGAAGCGCCATATAAAGAGGTTTGAATCGGAAAAGGCGCATTTTCAGGGGTAGGAATCAGCGGCGCCTCACCATAGATAGAACCGGTAGAGGCAAATGCGATGCGCTTCACGCGATGAGCACGCATCGCTTCGAGAACGTTAAATGTCGCAATGGTATTTTGTTCTAAATCTTTATGGGGATGATGAGTGCCAAAGCGTACATCCGCATTCGCTGCCATATGAAATACTTGATCGATTTGCAGCATCGCATCTTTAACCGCAGTTTGATCTAGTAAATCTGCTTTGATTAAAGTGAAACGCGGTGACTTGTTGGCTGCTACTAAAAATTGAGTTAAGCCGGTAGAAAAATTATCTATACCGACAACATCATGGCCCGCTTGCAGTAAACGATCGGTCAAACTGCTGCCAATAAATCCCGCACAGCCTGTGACTAAGTAGCGCATAAGGTTCTCTCTTTTAGTGTAAATTACGCAAAATTAAAAATAGTTTTGCCTCTCCCACAAGGGGAGAGGCAAAAACTATCTCCACCCAGGCTACATTCCAGAACAACGTTCTTTACATACTCCTGACTCAATAAACAATTGCACATTTTCTAACGATGTCCTAGCAAAATCGGCTCTTACTGCCAACGCTTTTTCATTGGCAATATCATCCGTCTGATAAGCATATTGTCCAAACACAGCAGAACGTTGATACCGCTGACAAATTTCCGCTAAACTAATTTTTTCTGCAGCAGCCAGATTATAAATGCCGGTTAAATCCATTAACAGCGCTTGCTGAATAAACTCGCTAACATCTTCATGGCGAATATAATTAAACGTAGATTCAGCAGCCAAAGTTAACGCCACATTAGCTTGCGTTAAAATTTTCACTAAACTATTTGCTTTGGCGTACACCCCCAATAAAGCAGTTGGGCGTAAAATTAACGGATTATTGCCTTCATGCTGCACCATGCTTTCCGTCATTAACTTCGCAACACCATAAATATTATGCACATCATTTAATTGAATCGTTTCATCTTCATGATGCCGCTGATGATTTTTTGGATAGACATCGACACTAGAAATAAAAATAAATTTTTGATGTGGCAAAGTGAGTAATTGTTTGGTTAGCAAAAGGGTATCTTGCAAATAAGTATATAATTGCGTATCACTCACTTCAGGCTTGGTATTAAATGCCGCATGAATAATCGCACGAAAAGGTTTTTGTTTAGCTGCGTCATAGAGTTCAGCAAACGATGTTTGTCGCGTCAATGGCACGCCATTAAATCGTTCACAGCAATGCCGGCCTAAACCGCTACGCGCACCCGTTACTAAAATCTCACCCGCTGCATACATTAAAATGGTCCTTTGAACGCATCAATTTCAGTTTTTGCATCGACCAGTGGTTCCCAATGTTGGCCTTTGCCATTCACCATTTCGTAAGCTTTCGCCGCAATCGTTCGCGCATTCGGATAAAACGCATTTTCTAGTGGTTTAGTGGTTGGACACGTAGTAAAAGCAAAACCCATACGCACCATTTCTGGGATTTTCTCATCGGTTTGCCGACAAATTTCATAGACTTGCGTCAAGATTTCACTGCTTGCACCACAGGTTAACCAAGCATTATCGACAATTAATAATTTACCGGTTTTACGCACCGATTGCATAATCGTCTCCATATCCAGTGGCCACAATGAAATTGGATCAATGATTTCAGCTTGAATGCCGACTGTTTCTAAATGTTTTTTTGCTCGCAGCGCTTCCATCATCATGTGAGAAATCGCCAGAATGGTGACGTGTTCACCGGTTTGCAACACACGCGCTTTGCCAAATGGCACTTCATAAGATTGATAAGGCACATAACCATCTACTGAATAAAGTAAGCGGTGTTCAATAAAAATAACTGGATTGTTATCACGTATTGCAGCAATCATGCAGCCTTTCGCATCATTCGCATTAGAAGGGGCAACCACTTTCAAACCTGGAATATGCATAAATAAAGAATGTAAAGCTTGGGAATGTTGACCGCCTTGTCCCCAAGAACGACCGATCATCGTGCGTACTACGAGCGGCACTTTGACTTCGCCGTTATACATATAATGCGATTTCGCACCCATGTTGATCAGTTGATTCATGCATAACAACATAAAATCCATACGAATATGCACATGAATCGGGCGATAACCAGCCATTGCCGCACCAATTGCAACACCGGTCATGGCGTCTTCCGATAACGGTGTACCAAATACACGATCAGCGCCAAATTTTTCTTGTAAACCAACTGTAGAACCTTGAATGCCTTTGTGATCATCGACATCTAAACCAAATAAAAACACGCTAGGATCACGTGTCATTTCTTGGTCAAATGCTTCGCGTAATGCATCGACATAGCGAATCAGCCGCACACCTTCTGGCTGTTGTTCTACTTCTTTCCTTAAAACATTAGTCTGCATAGACATGTTTGTATAACTCCTCAACAGCAGGATAGGGACTTTGTTCAGCAAATAGTTCTGCTGCTTGTATTTCGGCAGTAATCTCATCATCGAGTTGTTGACGGGTTGCTTCATCTAACATACCCGCTAAACGTGCGATTTGATCGTTGTCTTGCCATTTTTTGTATTCAACCGGATTGCGGTAAACATCATCATGGTCATCACGCGGACCAACATGTTCTAACCAACGATAAGTTGCGCATTCAATAAAAATTGGGCCAGATTGTTGTTCGCGAATGTGATGCAATGCTTTTGCTACGGTGTCGCGAATGGTAAAAATATCGCTATCATCAATTTTATGCGTCTCGATATCATAAGTAGCAACGCGTTCGCATAATTTTTCTGTTGCCCACCGTTTTTCCAGGGGGGTATGAATAGCTAAACGATTATTTTCGCAAATAAATAAGAGCGGTAAACGATGTAAGGCAGCAAAATTAATCGATTCATGAAAACAGCCTTCTTCGGTTGCGCCATCACCAAATACGCTGACCACTACCCGTTGCCGGCCAGTGACTTTGGCTTCTTTTTGCATGGCGAGGGCATAGCCCATGGCAACTGGAATCGTTGTGCCTACCACTGCGGAAGCGCCCAAAACGCCATTTTTAATGTTGACCAAGTGCATAGAGCCGGCTTTGCCGCCCGCACAGCCCGTGCTTTTACCGTATAGCTCGGCCATCATTTCGTTTAAATCACCGCCTTTTGCCATATAAGTGGCATGACAGCGGTAAGTGTTTGAAATAATGTCATCTTTTTCTAGGGGATCGCATACACCAACGGCAATTGCTTCTTGGCCTACGGATAGATGAACAGGGCTTTTGACGGCATCGGTATGGTAAATTTCTGCTAGGCGTAACTCAACCCGCCGGATAAGAGACATCTTTTTATAGCAACGTTTGACTACTTCCAAAGTGTACATATTTTAATCCTAATTGGGCTAAGCGCTAAACGTGTTAGCGCATCGTAATGATCTTTGGAAATCTATAAAAAAATGGGGGTAATAGCAAGCGGTAAATAAGGGCTTTATTGCATAACGTAGTAATGGCCCTCTCCCACCAATGTTGGGCTTCGCGTTGCTCAGCCCAACCTACACGGGCACCCTCCCCCACTTGTGGCGTTGTTGAATAAATAAATACGCTAGGCTTTTGCCTCTCCCCTTGTGGGAGAGGCAAAAACGCTAGCATTCGCATTTATTCAACAACACCCACACACCCAACCCATTGATTCTACTCAATATGAAAAATCAAAAATATGAGCTATAGTTTAAATATCAGTACAACTAACAGGCACTAAGACCATGAAAAAGACCCACTTAATGACGGTAGCAAAAGATGTTCAATCCCTCTCAAATATTAAAAAATGGTTGCAGTCATGCGAATGGCGGCCCAGATTAATTGTGCTAGGCACATCATTCCTTTTGATGTGCTCCACATTATCTTTTGCCAATCCCACAGGTGGACAAGTAACCGCTGGGCAAGCTGCTATTGCTGGCGAAGGCACTAGTAGTGTCAACATTAATCAAAGCAGCGGCAAAGCCATTATCAATTGGCAAACATTCAATATTAATGCGAATGAATCGACTCATTTCCAACAACCTGCGGGCGGTGTGGCATTAAACCACATCAATGGCAACAATGGTGTGTCACAAATTTATGGGCATTTAAGTGCGAGCGGGCAAATCATTTTATTAAACGCTGCCGGTATTTATTTTGGACCTTCTGCAATGGTTAATGTAGGCGGCATTATTGCATCCACTGCACGTCTACATAATGATGATTTCATGCATGGTAATTATAATTTTACCCATGTCGGTTCTGGATCGATTACCAATGACGGTACGATAATAGCTGCAAGCCATGGCTTAGTCGCTTTAGTCGGCTCGAATGTAACCAATAACGGTTTAATTCAAGCCAACCTTGGCCATGTCGTTTTGGCCACCGGCGATGCTTATACCGTCAGCATGGCCGGCAATGATATGATTAATTTTGCTGTGACTGCCAATGCTAAACATGGCGGAAAAATCACAAATAATGGCACCATTCGCGCGAATGGCGGCAGCGTCTTAATGACTGCCAATGCAGCAGCAGCGATGCTCGATGATACGATTGATATGAATGGTGTCGTTGAAGCTAAATCGGTAGGCACACATCATGGTCAAATTATATTAAATGGCAATGGCGGCACAGTCTATGTGTCTGGCAAATTAATTGCTTCCGGCAGACATCATCATCAAACTGGCGGCACAGTAGAAGTATTGGGTAACCAAGTCGCTTTGACTGGCAATGCACTGGTCGATGTATCCGGTAATGATGGCGGCGGTACGATTTTAATCGGCGGTAATGCACATGGTGCAGGCCCGCAACAAGATGCTACTCAAACTTATATAGGACCTGATGTCAACTTATATGCTGATGCTATTACCAATGGTAATGGTGGTACGGTCGTTGTCTGGTCAAATTATTATACGCAATTTTACGGTTCTATTTTCGCCCGCGGTGGTGCACAAGGTGGTAATGGCGGGTGGATAGAAACGTCTGGTAGCGCATTGAATGTAGGTGCTAACAGTATGGTGAATGCCTCTGCTCCTTATGGGCAAGCAGGTAGTTGGTTGTTAGACCCGACCAATATCTATATCGCGTCTAGTTTAGCCAATGCAAATGCTGCAGGTATGTCAGGTAGTGATGAGAGTGCTAATACAGGCACAGGTACTAATCCTGAAGTGTTTGCGGCTAGCGGTGCAGTGACAGATTCTTTAGTACTCACTAGCACGATAGACACAGCGCTCAACACAACGGGCACAGACGTGGAAATAACCACTGAAAATGCTCTTGGTAC
>DATAXC010000226.1:0-8410 GCA_036266895.1 Gammaproteobacteria bacterium | reverse complement strand
CTTATTATGTGTTACTGCCAATACAACATGGACTGCATTAACTGGGCCGCAAGGTAATCTGACAATCGTTTAAAAGGAATTAACATGGCTACTAATAATAGTGTTAACACTACTCTCTCAAGCCAAACCGGCACAGGAAGTTTTGTAGGGTCTACATCTCCTACTTTAGTCACTCCTATATTGGGAGTAGCAACTGCTACGAGTCTAACCTTTAGTCCTACCACGGGTGGAATTGTAGGAACAACCACCAATAATAATACAACAGCTGGCGATGTCGGAGAATTTGTATCATCAGTTATTCCACTCGCATCAGCGGTCTCGGCAGCCAATGGTACCTGGATAAATGTCACCAGCATTTCGTTAACAGCTGGTGATTGGGATGTATGGGGAAATGTAACCATTAGCAACAATAGTACTGGTTTAACAGCAGGTTCCGCTTGGACGAGTATTGTCAGTGCAACTCAGCCTGATATATCTTTAATTTCATTTATTTCCGTTATAACTGCTTCGACTTTAGGACAAAACGCTCCTAACTTAAGATATTCACTAGCGTCTACAACGACTATATTTTTATCGGCAGAAGCCTTTTTTTCAGCCGGAACAAGTACTGCGTGCGGGGGAATTTATGCAAGACGACGTCGTTAAGTAAAAATTATTTATGAAATTTCTAAAATCCGGTGAAATATCGGAAGAAACCATCCATAAAACAGTCATGGAGTGGGTAAGACTTCATCCGATGCTTAAGAAGCTAGTTTTGCACTTCCCGAACGAAGGACGTCGTACACTGCGCTTTGGAAAGCTTTTAAAAGATATGGGCATGAGGACTGGCGTTTCTGATTTGCTAATTGCAATGCCATGTCATGGATTTTGTGGGGCATGGCTTGAACTTAAGAGCACTAAAGGCATTGTAAGTCCTGCACAAAAAGAGTTTTTAGAGGATATGAGCCAGCAGAATTACTTTGCGAAAATCTGCTGGTCTATAGATGAGGCAATTGATACGATTAAGTGGTACTGTTTTGGAGGTTAAGCATTAGCTATCTCCAGAGCCATCTACATTTCCAGAACCATCTGCAAAGCCAGCACCAGAGCCATAGCCAGAACTATCTCCAGAGCCAGAGCCATCGCCAGAGCCAGCGGGAGAGCCAGCGCCAGAGGCAGAGCCATCGCCCTCTCCAGCACCAGCGCCATAGCCATAGCCATAGCCATAGCCATCTCCAGCACCAGAGCCATAGCCAGAACTATCTGAAAAGCCAGACCCATCTGATGAGCTACGTCCAAATCCATAGTCAACTGCAGAACCATCGTTTATTGGAAGAATGTCTATGCTGCCCATATTGAGACCGCATCAATGGATATTTTTGCTTTAGGGGTTGTCGATAAAATTTCTACTACCTCGATTAATTCAATTTTTTCTACTGCACACGGAAATTTACAATTTTCTGGTTTTTTAACTCCTTCCATAGCAAGTTGGCTTAAGGACGCAGCACCTTCCCAGTACCATAATCTTCTGGCATTTTTCATGATAATTTCAGATCCTTGTCGTGATTCTATTTGCCCAAAAAATACGCCGGCACTGTAGGTTCTTACAATAAACCATTTGTCTTCATAATTATTCAATTATTATTCTCCTATTTAAAATGCAATATCATCATTATCGAACTGATCTTCTTGTTTAACATTACCTTGATTTGGTTTTGATTCAGCTTTGATTTTTGGAATAAATTTTATGTCATTGGCGTGAATTGAATACATGTATTGACCAGTACGCTCACCAGTTTCAATCTTTTTGTTTTGAATTTCACCTTGAATACAGACTAAGTCCCCAACATGAACATATTTAGTGGCGATTTCAGATAACTTACTGAAACAGCTTATACTATGCCAAGTAGTCTGTTCTTGCTTCTGACCAGTGCTATCTTTGTATTTCTTAGTGGTAGCCAATGAAATGATGGTTACTTCAGTGCCATTTTTTAAAGTTTTAGTATCTTTTTTACCGACATATCCTACTAATAATGCGGTGTTAATCATTAAGATCTCTCCAGTTCTAATATAAATGATTCAGCTTGCTGACAATATAAATCTTCAAACGATTCAACTTTGCAATAAATAAGTGCTTTCTTGATTCGTTCTGCACTAAATCTTTTGATTTCTAATAATTCATTAATTTTATCTAACTGCTCTGATGATATGCGTAGGTCAGATTGTCTACCTGAATCATTAATGCCTGATAATGTTGTTCCATTACTGTACTCAGTAATATTAAGTACATTATCACTAATGCTACTATCACTATGTCCCTTATCATTGTTGCGCTCCTTGAGTATTGATTTAAGTTTATCAACCTGTGTATTTCCTTCAACTGTTACTTCTACTTCTGCCTCAATCACTCGTGAATCTTCTTCTTCAATTTCAACTATTCTAAGCCCTCTTAATGCATCTGCAAATTTATCGCGTATCGCATAGGAACGAGCTCTCATTTGTAACATCCGTTCAGGATAGGCCTTCCAAACGGTGCCTCTTGACAATAATCCTGCAAGACTCGCATCTTGCAGTGTAAATTGTTTAATGTGAGGAGCATGTCCTCTTCTAATAACCGTACATCGATAGCCAATGACATTACCTTGATCATTGATAATAGGTTCTTCATTAATGCTTTGGCATTCAGGATGATTGAGAGCTAAAGATAATAATCCATCACCCCATAAACATGGGCGTCCATTAATGACGGCTATATCTTGCAAGGATTGTTCAACCGGGAATCCTAATTGATAACCCATTGCCATCGCTACGAATATATCTTCAGACTTTCCTTTATAAGCATTTGGAATAACACCTGATGTGGATAACATAACGGCTACTTTCTGATAGTGCTCATATAATTGAGGTGATAATAAACTATCTTCCAGACGAGATGCTTTTTCAGCGTGCGTTTTATGTAATTTATATTTAAGTTCTAAAATCTCATTTTGTTGTTTTTGAATGATTAACTCTTGTTTTAGTTCAATTAATTCAATATTCATTATTCACCTATTGCTGCTTTATAACCTTCCAAATAAGAGTTTGCGTATACTTGCGCTCTTTCCAACGTTGTAAATTCATTTACCGTATTGATGATGTCTGAATTTGTATGAATAATTACTATATGACTATTGCTTTCTTTTTCCACTTCGTACCAATAATTAATCATTTATATATCCTCTCGTCTAATTTCAATTTCGACATATATTTTATTTTTAGCTATTATTTTTTTCATTTGTTTTGCCCAACTTAACTGTGCAATTTCTCCTGAAAAACAATAAAAATCGACGGTATTTATTTCTTTGACATAAATTCTATAAATCATGGCTATATCCCTTTCATTAAAAAGGTACGACTACCACGTTTATTTGCTTTCCAACTAACAAGGTGTTTCCCAGTCTCATCCACTAAGCATTCAGAATCCTTCATGAATTGCATAATATTAAACTTATAACGTTCTTCATCTTTGGTTAATTCTTTTATTTTGAGTCTTACGTTATGAAGTGTATTTAATTCTTTGGCAATTGTAGGCTCAATAGTTGTGACTTTATCAGGCGCATGAGTTGGAAACATTAATCGCAAATCAACTTGGTTAATAGGTTCTGGTGGATTTCTTGATTGGATGCAATCCCAAAATGTTTTTGCAGCCTTCATAATATATTGTTCAAGCTCAGCATCACGGATATATTTATATTCCCGATAATCATTACCACCAATCAATACCGCAATGTAGGCACAATCTGCATTAGTCATAATACAATAGTGAGCTACTTGAACTAAATATTGCATTGGAATAACATCTGATTCAACATCACCCCATTCTTTTGCCATAAATTGATGTGAACATTTAACTTCTAAAACTGCATTCATTTCTGGAATGAAGCCGTCTAAATGACCAAGCAAATAAGGAAAATCGGGGTGAATAATAGTATCAGGGACGACCACTTTAACATTATGTATTTTTTCAAATTCTTCTCTAATAATTTGCTCTAATTGGTTGCCCCAATATTGAACGGGTGTTTCTTCAAAAGATGATTCAATTTGTCCTGTCTTTTCTAAGTACAGTTGATAAGGAGTTTTATAAGAGGATAATCCTAGAATAATTGGCATATCAGATCCACCAATACCTAGTTTTCTTGCTTCGTGTTGTTCATTTGTAATCATTATGTCACCTGCGTAAAAAAATTAATTTGCGTAAAAGATGAAAGTTCCTTTTTCATAATCATTCCTTAAGCCGTCATGGCATTGACACATAATGACTAATACGTTATAGTTTGTCAACTAAAATATTAAGAAATTAGGTTAAAGATGAAATTTTATGAATTAATGGCTTTTCATGATTACAAAATGAGTAATATTGCTCGCGTTTATAATGTATCCCGGGAAGCTGTAAGAAAGTGGAAAGAAAAGGATAAGATCCCTTATAAATTTCAATGTATGGCTGAAGTGGAATCTAAAGGTCAATTAAAAGCAAATAGGGAAGATTAATGAATAGAAAAAAAAAAGAAAAATCGAATTTTAACATTCAATTTACTTCTAGTGACAGTATGCCAAATTTAAAAAAATTTATTGAAGAATTAACGTTATCCGTCCGCAAGAAAATAATTCATACTTTAGAATGTAATTTTCAGGACCTCAATGAAATTCATCCTCGAACATTAATTAATATGATTGCTTCTCACATTGTAATTAACTTATCGCATTCAGTCATGAATGAATTTATCACACCTCGCATGAAACAAGAGGCAATGAATGAATTAATTGATGAGCTTTCTGCGATGATCCGCTTTATGTGGCGTGCGATTGACACATTAGCGGCAGATGAAACAGTTGCCAATTAAGGATTATAGGATGGATAGCCTAAAAATTAGATTAGACCGTGATAGTCTTACGACACTTTTGCGGTCAAATCTTTCTTGTCATTTAAGCAAACGGATAAATTTAGAGCTTTTAGATGAACTGACTGAGCAGATTGTTGAATCAATTGAGTTTTTTTTAAATTGCGAGGAAGGATAATTTTTATGACTATATTTTAAATTTTCCAATTTAACGCTACTATATTCAGGAAGTTTAAAAGGCTTCCTGCCTTTTTCACTGTACGTCGGTTTGAATCTGTCCGCCAAGATTGCATTCAAAACCTTATAAACAACAACAACAATAACAAACCCACAAGGGATTTGGCTTACCTTGTGATAGTGATATTTTTTTAAATTCCTAAAAATATCAAACTAACGGATGAAGTATATCATGATAAATAATTTCAATTCAAATATTGCGGTCGAATTTGGTGTAGATATTGCAATATTTCTTCAACAGCTTGCTCAATGGTCATTTTTAAATCTTGCTAATAAACGAAATATCCATGATGGGCATGTCTGGTCCTACAATACCTTAGAAGCCTATACAGATATTTTTCCCTATTGGTCTAAGAGACAACTTGAACGGATTATTAAATCCTCTATTGTACATGGATTGGTCAAAAAGGGTAATTATAATAAAAGTAAGTACGATCGTACCTGTTGGTATGCTCTTTCTGTAAAAGGATTGAACTATTTTCCCGAATTAACTACAGAAAAACACCTTAACTCATTGAATTCACACATTTCTCCAAATGGTGAAATCGATTTTTCGGAACGGAGAAATCTATCTCCCCAAATGGAGACACCTATACCAACTAATAAACCAACTAAAGATATATCTAAAGATATATCAGGCTTTTCTGAAGAAAAGTCTTGTTCTTCTTCCATTTTGCCCAAAGAAGAAAAAATTTTAAAAATGATGTTGGAGGATAACCCTCATGAAATTGAAGAAGAGATTTTGAGTGATTGGATAACTGTAAGAAAAGCGAAGCGCGCACCTATTACAAGAACTGCTTGGAAAAATATTATGAAAGAACTTGATCGATGTCTTAGACATGGATTGAAACCTAAAGATTGTTTTGTAGCTATGGTTACATCGGGTTGGCAATCTTTAAATATGGACTGGTTTTTGAATGAAGAAAAACCAAAGAATGGAAAACCCTCCCTTAATGATCTAGATCAAATACTTAGAGGAGCATAGTTGTAATGCTAGCAAAAGAAATATCAGAAATGTTGGCAAAAAATGCATTGTTTGTGTCCAGAGATTTGTTTCCTAATGGCAAACAACGGGGTGCTGAATGGTGTATTGGTAGTATGAGAGGAGAAGCTGGAGACTCTCTTAAAATTCATTTAAAAGGGTCAAAGGCTGGTGTGTGGAGTGATTTTGCAACAGGCGAAAGTGGTGATTTATTAGATTTATGGGCATCAAAAAATAATATATCTCTGATCGAAGCTATTAAGGATTGTCGAAATTATTTCAACTTAAGGCCATTACCCGAACTTAAAGCTCCAATAAACAAAAACTATAAGAAACCGGTTTTAAATTGTTCTCTCTTAGGAACAGAGTCTAAAGCATTTCAATATTTGTGTAATGAGCGTCTTCTAACGCAGGAAACTATTTCATTGTTCAAAATACAAGTTAAGGAAGAGGACATTGTTTTTCCTTATTACTGTGGTGATTACATTGGTTTTGTTAAATATTTAAAAGTCGATAGAGAAAATGGTAAGAAAAAAATGTGGATTGAATCAGGTTGTGAGCCAATATTATTTGGATGGCAAGCTATGCCTAAATATTCTAGAACAATAACAATATGTGAAGGAGAAATTGATGCGATGACTCTTTCGCAATATGGAATTCCTGCATTATCTGTTCCTTTTGGAGGAGGTACAGGAGCAAAGCATGAATGGATTGAACGTGAGTATGATAAATTATCAATCTTTGATGAAATTTATATTTGCATGGACCAAGACGATCCAGGACAGTTTGCAGCTCAAGAAATTTGTGAACGACTGGGATATTACAGATGTAAGCTGGTTGTATTGCCTAGGAAAGATGCAAATGACTGTCTAAAAAATAATGTTAGCAAACACGAAATAGAGCATTGTTTTGAAAGCGCAAAAACATTAGATCCTCTAGAATTGAAAAAAGCCATTCTTTATTATCAAAAAACTTTAGATAGACTTAATGGTGTAGCCATTGATTATGATGGATACCAATCACTTTGGAAAAAATCAGAAAATAAAATTAGTTTTAGACCACATGAACTTTCAATCTGGACTGGAATAAATGGTCATGGAAAAAGTTTATTTCTTGGTCAAGTTGTTTTGCAAATGATACAACAAGGAGCAAAAGTTTGTATTGCTAGTATGGAGATGCGCCCTGAAATAGTCCTTGGTCGTATGACTAAACAAGCAACCGCAATGAATAAACCATCCAATGAATATATTTCAGCTGTTTTTGACTGGTTTGATGAACATCTTTGGTATTTCGAACTTATGGGTACAGCACGATCTAAACGTTTATTGGAAGTATTTTTATATGCTAGACAACGTTATGGGATTGATGTTTTTATTATTGATTCTTTTTTAACGCTTGATATTGCAGAAGATGATTATAAAGCTCAAAAAATATTTATAGAAGCATTAAGAGATTTTAAAAATCAGCATGCTTGTCAAGTCCATATGGTCGTGCATCCTCGAAAGCCGTCCGATGAATCACAGCCTCCTAATAAGCTTGATAACAAAGGGACAGGCGCTATTACTGATTTAGCGGATAATTGTTTTTGTGTCTGGCGACATAAGGCTAAAGAAAAAATTCAAGAAAAAAAGAATACTGGGCATATCTTAACTGATAAGGAAATTGAGCGATTAAGTATGGCTGATGCATTGTGGATTTGTGACAAGCAAAGAAATGGGGAATGGGAAGGAACTATTTCAATGTGGTTTGATCGTGATTCTTTTCAATATCGAGATTGTGAACATCATAAATCAAAACCGTTTGTAGATTATTCATGTCTCAAACCCTAACCGACGAACAATGCATAGAAATAATCAAGACTCTAGCAAGGAAGCTAGATGTATCACCAAAGCTCATAACAACGCGTCTATTAAGCGATCTCGATAAAGATGACATGAGGTTAGGGTTATTGCCAATCGATTCCCTAGAGTGCCATATTGAGGCTTTTAGAGATAATGGATTTCCAGATTATGCCCATGGATCTACAAATGCAATGAGAATTGAAAACTCATTCGTACCTAAATAAGCGCAGAGGAATGAGCCATTTATCCATTATTTTGGATGTTAAATCAGTTGAAATGATTGATTAATGTCAGCAATTAACCGACCGGTATCCTCATTTTTAAACCGTTTCCATCGCTTTCCTTTTAAAATACTCACAATAATTTCTTCTTCTTTGTTAGTAATATTGATAGAAAATTTCTTGTTACGCATTAACAACTGCCTTAGCAAAGGCATTATCTTGGTAAACTGTTCCATGTTATCCCTCTAGGCCATCTTGAAAATTCAGGCTCGT
>DATAXC010000155.1:0-5707 GCA_036266895.1 Gammaproteobacteria bacterium | reverse complement strand
ATTAGATGAACAAGCCGATCAAATTTTAGCGATGATCGATATCTTAGCAGAACGTGTGCGTAAATTGGGTAAGTTAACCATTCATTCGATTTCGCAAATTGGCCAACTACAAACGATTCGCGATGATAATGATCATTACGTTGAACCACATAAAATGATTCAACGCTTGCTGGAAGATAATAAACATTTTACTGCGCATATGCGTAAAGTACATAAAGTTTGTAGTGCACGTGAAGATGTGGCGACCACAAGTTTATTAGAAACTTTTATTGATGAAACGGAACGCCGTACGTGGTTTTTATATGAGACACAGCGCTCGGTGTAGTGATGACCCTCTCCCCTTGTGGCGGCGTATTGAATAAATCAATACGCCGGCATACGGGAAGAGGGTAATCATTTTTCTGAATGTAAATATCCCTCCCTCAACAATTTTCGCATCACTTTATTCGAAGCCGTCCGCGGCAACGCAGCAAGCACACAGACTTCATCAATTTTAAATAACGGATTGAGCTGTTGCTTAATCGCAGCCTGCATAACTGATTTCAGCTCAATCAACGACACACTGTAATCCGCTTTTAATACCACAAAAATTACCAATCGATTTGGCCCACCCTCAACAGGTGGTACGGCAACTGCTGCGGTTTCATAAACAAATGACAACAGATTCAACACCGCCTCCAACTCTGCAGAACTGATTTTGATGCCGCTTAATTTCATCGTATCATCAACACGGCCTTGTAAACGATAAAACCCGTTGGCACAATGTTCTACTTCATCACCATGACGTCTCAATAATTGTCCCTGCCAACTCGGCATATCGGCATAATACACTTGATGATGATTGCTATTTAATAACATCGTAGAGAGTCCCATCACTGGCGGCACTAAAGCCGCTTCACCCTGTGTAGTCGTCACATTTTTATTTTCATCTAATAATACCAATTGCGTTCCTAAAGTCGGTGTAGTAAATGCAGCCGGGGCAGCGGGTTGTAATACAGTGCCGGTTAAATAGGCGCCGCCAATTTCTGTACCGCCACAATATTCAATAATCGGTTGATAATTTGCTAATGACATCAGATATAACATATCCATTGCGCTAGAACGCTCACCGGTAGAGGTAAATAATTTAATCGCTCGCCAATCATAGCTTTCCATGCATGCTGAAGCACGCCAACTTCTCACCAAAGTCGGCACCACGCCTAATATAGAAACCCGTGCATCTTGTACAAATTGTCCGAAGGCAGCACCAGTGGGTGCGCCTGCAGATAACGCAATAGTAGCTCGATTCAATAAACAAGCAAAAATCAGCCAGGGACCCATCATCCAACCGAGGTTGCTCGGCCAGCAAAAAATGTCATTAGGCTGTAAATTATGGTGTAAATAAGCATCGCTCGCGCATTTAATCGGTGTGGTATGCGTCCAGGGAATCGCTTTCGGCATACCGGTGGTGCCAGAAGAAAATAAAATAGTAATTGCATCTTGCGGATCACGTATAATGGCATCTTTTAGCAGAGCTGATGTAACAAAATCACGCCAATAACTATCACCGGCGCGCAATGCAATAGCCGATTGATTAATAACAATCATCGGTGGTGCGGATGCTATTGCTGTTATTTTTTCATAGAGCGGCAAGATTTTTTTATCTCGTACCACCACGTCTTGACAAAAAACTGCTTTGACTTTGGCAATGTCAAACCGCGCTGCGATTTCATCAGCAGCAAAACTATCCGGTACCGCAACCACCACACAACCCGCATAAATAACTGCTAAATAAATCGCCACCGCTTCTTTCGTCATCGGCATGACAATCGCCAACGGATCGCCTGGAGCAAAACGTTGACTAATCGCTGCAGCAATTTGCTTGACCAGCTGTTGCAGTTCACCATAACGGGTAGTGACTAACTCACCCTCTTCAGTTTGGGAAATAATCGCCACCGCTGCCACGTCCGCTTGAAAACAACTTTCGACAATATTTAATTTTGCACCAGGAAACCACATCGGTAACTCGGCACCTGCCGATAAATCAACCAGACTGGTATAAGGTTGGGCAAAACGAATTGCACATAAATCGGTCATAGTTTGCCAAAACACCGCATAGTGCTGAATAGACCAAGCATAACAGGCAGCATAATCCGCCAAACCATTTGTTTGCATCAGCCGGGTTAAATTGGCGGTAGCCATCGTTTGCTCATCTGGCAGCCAAGCGGGGCCCGGTGACCGATTCCAATCTGTATAAATAGTTTGATAAAATAATTGTTGTATAGAAAATGGATATGTTTTGTCGGAAAACAGCGTTTTACTGACTTTTTGCCAGCAATAGGCTGGCGAATAATGTTGTAAATCCGCCTGCAATTCGGTTGCTAAGCGCGTTGCTTCCGCTGCAGGTAGTGCCAGTGCAATTAAGCGTTGGATAAATGTGTCCATCTAGGTATTATAATCCATTAACCGTCTTTTAATAGATAAGGAAAACGACAATGACAAAAATATATAAACCATTATTATGCAGCTTATTGTTGGCTTTTGCTGGAATTTTATTGGCTGGCTGTGAACATACCGTACAAGGGTTTGGACAAGATATGGAAAATAGCGGGAAAGCAATCAAAAAATCCGTCGATGGGAATGGGAATAGTAAATAATCGATGATCCAATTAAAACAACTCAGCAAATCTTATGCTGTACATGGCCGGCAACAGCACGTTTTGAATAATATCAATTTAACGATTGAACGTGCTGCTATCTTCGGCATTTTAGGCGAAAGCGGTGCGGGCAAGAGCACATTGTTGCGTTGCTTGAATTTGCTTGAGCGGCCTAGCAGTGGACACGTGTATCTAAATAATACAGATCTCACCTCCTTATCACCACAACAACTTAAAATTCAACGTCGCAAAATCGGCATGATTTTCCAGCATTTTAATTTACTGAATTCACGTACCGCCTTTGAAAATATTGCCTTACCGTTAGAATTAGCCGGTCAATCGAAAAAAAAAATCAAACATACGGTAACCGAGTTATTAGGGTTAATTCATTTAACAGCCCATGCACAACATTATCCAGACCAACTGAGCGGGGGTCAAAAACAACGCGTCGCCATCGCGCGCGCGTTAGCTACGCAACCAGAATTATTATTATGTGATGAACCGACTTCATCATTAGATACGCCGTCAACGTTAGCTATTTTAAATTTATTGCGAGAAATTAATCAGCGTTTAAGTGTCACCATCGTCTTGATTACCCATGAAATGGATGTGATTAAACAAATTTGTCATCGTGCTGCGGTGATTAGTCAAGGACAGTTAGTGGAACAAGGCACTGTGTTGCAATTATTTGCTAAACCGCAAGCCGCAATGACACAACAATTAGTCCAACAATCACTACATAGTGAATTGCCGCGACTGATACAACAACGTTTACAAACCACGCCGGATAATAACAAATCGCGTTTAGTACGTTTTACCTTTGTTGGTGATAACAGTGATCAACCGCTGATCGTCACGCTAGCACGACAATTTAATATTACGATTAATATCATTCAAGCCAATATTGAAAGTCTGCAAGATACCACCATTGGTTTTACTGTTTGCCAAATCAGCGGTGATCATAACGCTATCGATCAAGCGTTATCGCACGCGAAACAAGCATCGGTCACCGTCGAGGTATTGGGTTATGTCTGATTTCATTTGGCAGCCGTTATTGACCGCCACTTGGGAAACCATTTACATGGTTTTTATCGCGAGTTTCATCAGCATTATCTGCGGTTTAGCATTGGGTTCACTGTTATTTATTTTATCAAAAAAACCAGGATGCCTGCCGGCTTGGTGTTATCGCGGACTCAGTTTAATCATGAATATCGGACGATCGATCCCTTTCATTATTTTAATGATTGCGATTATTCCCTTTACCCGTTTCTTGATTGGCACCACCATCGGCACCAATGCCGCGGTGGTGCCGTTAACCATTGCTGCGATTCCGTTTTTTGCGCGCATCTGTGAAAATGCATTAGCCGGCATATCGGCTGGTTTAATTGAAGCAGCACATGCGATGGGTGCATCAACTTGGCATTTATTGACTAAAATACTGTTACCGGAAAGTTTGCCGGCACTCATTCGCGGTGCCACCCTTACTATCATTGGTCTGATTGGTTATTCGGCGATGGCTGGTGTGGTCGGTGGCGGTGGTTTAGGTGAATTAGCAATTAACTATGGTTATCAACGTTTTGATGCTTGGGTGATGTTACAAACCGTGATTATTCTTGTGGTCATGGTGCAACTGATTCAAATGATAGGCGATTGGTTGGCCCATCAGCGCCGTTTAACTGGCTTAGTCGTCACTTGTGTCGGCTTATGGTTAGTTTGTTTAACGGTACAATTCTGGCCAGCTACGCATACGGATAATGTATTACGCATCGGCGTAATGAGTGGTTGGCCGCAACAAGTCATGCAAGTGGCGCAACAAGTTGCAGAAAAAGACTATGGCTTACGCTTACAAATTGTTACGTTTAATGATTATGTCCAGCCGAATACCGCGCTGCAACACCATAGTATCGATGCGAATATTTTTCAACATACGCCTTACTTCGCTGCACAACTCAAAGCAACCCATTACCAGTTGATTGCGATTGGTAAAACTTTTGTTTATCCAATGGGTTTTTATTCACAGCATTTGACTAACATCACCCAGTTAAAAAAACAGGCGATTGTGGCAATTCCAAATGATCCGAGCAATGGCGGCCGTGCTTTATTATTACTAGAAAAAGCCGGGTTAATTCAATTAAAACCAGGTGTCGGTACACTGGCCACGATAAAAGACATCATTGCCAATCCGCGCCAATTACAATTTCGGTTATTAGATGCAGCGCAATTACCGCGCGTATTAAAAGATGCAGATTTAGTGGCGATTACTAATGATTTTGTCGGCCCGGCTGGCTTGACGATTAAACAAGCGGTATTGAAAGAAGGCAGCGATTCTCTATATGCCAATATTATTGTGATTCGAGCAGAGGATAAAAATAATCCGCTTTATCAAAAATTGATTTTGATCATGCATTCCCCTGAAGTAGTGCGTGCCACCGAACAATTATTTCCCGATGGCGCAGCAATTCCCGCATGGCAAGATAAAAAAATTAAAGCGGCGCGCTAGCACGCATGACACAGTTAAATAAACACTCTCGATTTTTCGTCTGTTTGCGCTAGATTTTTGCTGTTTTCTCAAATTTAGCTTCTTCTTCTGTCATCAATATATTTAAATCTGTTAGTGTTTTTACGCTTTTTAATTTTTCTATTTCTGCTAGGTCATGCGTATCGATAATCGAGAGTACATAATTAAAAGCATGTCTATTATTTATATCTTCTCGGCCAGGTTGAATCTCAGTAAACATCGGCAAACGTATTGCTGGTTGCTGCACAACAAGACGAGCCACATAATAGGTTGCATTTAAACTCAGCACGGCTTCACGTTTTTTTTCATTTGTTAAAGTAGTATTTAAAAAATAATTTACGGTTTCGCGCCATTTTTCCGCATACTTATTGTTTTTCCATATAGGTAAGTCTATGATGATTCCGATTAAATTTAAAAACTGTTCGTCGCTCTCTTTTTCAGACTTGTCAGGCCGATTAATAACGAAGTCATAACGAGATTGCGGCAAACCGTATTCCATTACTGGCTTGGTTGCTACTACCTTTATTTGCTGCGGAGAAAGCACAGGTTGCTT
>DATAXC010000151.1:0-9112 GCA_036266895.1 Gammaproteobacteria bacterium | reverse complement strand
GGGGTGTCAGGGGTGAGAATCGCGATTCTTACCCCTGACTTCTGCACACGAATTTATTTAGTGTGCAGAATATAATTAAATAAGGAGTTACCGCGTTTTTTAGAGGGAACTCCTAATTAATCAAGTAGCTCTTCTATGGTTTTACCGCGTTTAGCAGCCATCCATTCTGGAGGAGTGATACTTGCTAAGGCATTTAGTGTCGCCCTGACAACGTTAATTGGGTTACTGGAACCACCAATTTTAGCGAGTACGTTTTTTACACCTAACACTTCAAATACCGCACGCATTGCACCACCCGCAATGATACCGGTACCTTCAGAAGCAGGTTTCATAAATACACGTGTTGCACCATGTTTACCGATGACTTCATGATGTAAAGTCGTGCCTTTGAGCACAACAGGAATCATATTTTTTCTAGCATTTTCTAATGATTTTTGGATAGCCACGGGTACTTCTCGGGCTTTTCCTCTACCAATGCCAATTCTGCCTTTCCCATCACCAACAACGGTAACAGCAGCAAAACTGAAAATCTTACCGCCTTTTACTACTTTGGCGTTACGCATTACTGCAACGAGTTTTTCTGTGTACCCGTCACCTTTTCCTGCATTTTGATCATGACTAGCCATATTGCTACCTTTACTTATACGTACTTGTTAAAATTCCAGCCCTATTTCTCTTGCGGCATCTGCAAGCGCTTTAACTCGTCCATGATAAGCAAACCCTGAACGATCAAATGCCACTTTGCGAATACCCGCATCCATTGCACGCTTAGCAATGAGCTTGCCCACTTCTTTAGCTGCTGCAACATTACCGGTAGCTTTTTTAAGCACTTCGCGCAAATCTTTATCCAATGTAGAAGCACAAACAACGGTTTTTGCACCATCTGGTGTCGTTATTTGCGCATACATGTGTTGCAATGTTTTGTGAACACTTAAGCGCGATGCTTCAAGTCGACAAATATTGAGTCGGGTGCGCTTAGCTCTACGTAATCTTGACAGTCTTTTATTCATTGTTCTCTCACTATTTCTTCTTCGTTTCTTTCAACACAACCACTTCACCAGCATAACGCACACCTTTACCTTTATAAGGTTCTGGTCCTCGGATTTTACGAATGCTAGCGGCAACTTGGCCAACTTTTTGTTTATCCATGCCTTTAATAATAATTTCGGTCTGACTTGGTGTTTCTATCGTCACGCCTTCTGGAACAGAAAAATCGGTTGGGTGAGAAAACCCCAAACTCAATGATAAGGTTTTCCCTTTTGATTGTGCCCGATAACCTACGCCAATCAAAATCAACTTACATTCAAATCCTTGCGTTACACCGTGGACTAAATTGTAAATATTCGCTCGTGTCGTACCGGCAATAGAACGATACAATTTTTTCCTCAAGCCAGTAATATTTTGATTACGCTCAGCATTCGGATGAATCTTAATTTCACTATTTTCAATTGTTACTCGTACAAAAGGATGAACATTGGCAGACAAATGCCCTTTAGGTCCTTTGACAGACAATTGTTGACCCTGCATTTTAATTTCTACACCTGCAGGCACTGTAACCGGTTTTCTACCTACTCTAGATATCGTCATGAAACCTTACTCCACCGTGCATAAAACTTCACCACCAACCTGTTGAGAGCGAGCAGATTTATCTGTCATCACTCCTTTAGGGGTGGAAATAATCGCAATACCTAACCCGCCTCGTACTAATGGCAGTTGGTCGTATCCACGATAAACGCGTAACGCTGGACGACTTGCGCGTTTGATCTTCTCAATGACTGCTTTGCCTTGAAAATATTTCAATTTAACGCTTATATTTTTCTTATTCTCATCAACAACTTCTTCATAATTCTCAATAAACCCTTCTTCCTGTAATACTTTAAGAATAGCCAGCTTCAGGGTTGAATGCGGCGTTTTAATTTTTGAAATACCCATCATCTGGGCATTTCTTATGCAGGTTAACATATCTGCTATCGGATCTTGCAATGACATGATCTATACCTCTATAAAATAACTTTTTATAAGCCTCAACAACGAGTACTACTCTACCAACTGGCTTTACGCATACCTGGCACCATGCCGTGAACGGTAGCAATCCGCATATGTAATCGACACAAACCAGTTAATCTATTGTAGGCGCGTGGTCTGCCGCATAATTTACAACGATTGCGTCGGCGTGTTGGGCTAGAATCTCGCGGCATTTTTTGCAACTGTTGCGCCGCCAACAACCGCTCCTCATCGCTTAACTGTTCAACATCACTCACCATTTCCCGTAATTTATCGCGTTTAGCGCGCAAACGTGTAGAAAGCATGGCACGTTTTTCGTTACGGTTTTTTACTGATTTTCTAGCCATAGTTTAGCTCACTTCTTTCTCTTTAAAAGGGAAGTTAAATGCCTGTAAGAGGGCAAATGCTTCTTTGTTAGTTTTTGCAGAGGTAGTGATAGTAATATCCATGCCTCTGATCGCGTCAATTTTGTCATACTCAATTTCAGGGAACACAATTTGCTCTTTAATACCTAAACTATAATTACCTTGGCCATCAAAAGACCTCGCACTGATACCACGAAAATCACGAACGCGCGGCAATGCGATGGTAATCAATCTATCTAAAAATTCGTACATTTTATCTCGGCGCAACGTTACCTTACAGCCAATTGGCCAGCCAGCACGAATCTTGAACCCTGCGATGGATTTGCGCGCTAAGGTAGTCACTACTTTTTGTCCTGTAATCTTTTCTAAATCAGCAATGGCGTTCAGTAGAATCTTTTTATCTACCGCTGCTTCGCCAACACCCATATTAACTGTAATTTTTTCAATATGTGGCACTTGCATCACAGAGGTATAAGCAAATTTTTTCTGTAACTTTGGTACAATTTCTTTTCGATAGGTATCACGTAATCTTGGCATATCGACCTCTTATTCTCTAACATCAACGAGTTGATCATTGCTCTTAAAATAACGTACTCGTTGGCCATCATTTAACACTCGAATTCCTACTCGGCTACCTTTTTGACTTGTTGGATCATAAACCATGACATTTGATCGGTGTATTGGCATCACTTTTTCTATCACACCACCTTGTGTATTTGTATTGGGATTCGCTTTTACATGTTTCTTGACTATATTAATCCCTTCAACAATAAGACGCTCGCCTTTATCTTTTACTAAAAGAACGGTGCCTCTTTTCCCTTTGTCTTTGCCGGCAATGACAATCACTTCATCACCTTTTTTAATTTTCTTCATGATTTTTTACCTGCTTCGCCTTATAGCACTTCGGGTGCCAATGAAATAATTTTCATAAAGTTTTCACCGCGTAATTCTCTGGTAATGGGACCAAAAACACGGGTTCCGATTGGTTGCAATTGCGCGTTTAATAAAACAACCGCATTTTCATCAAATCTTATCGCTGAACCATCTGGTCTTCTTACACCTTTCTTTGTTCTCACAATAACAGCACTCAACACCTCGCCTTTTTTAACTTTGCCACGAGGAATAGCTTCTTTAACTGAAACCTTAATGACGTCGCCAATACCCGCATAGCGACGTTTAGATCCACCTAACACTTTTATGCACATGACACGACGTGCACCGCTGTTATCAGCCACATCGAGCATTGTTTGCGTCTGAATCATGCTTTACTCCAAATTTAAAGTTCGCCAATAGTAGCATGTTTTATTTAAAATAAAAGTATCAATTGCTACTTTCCGGCAATATTGTCTTGATCTGCTTTTTCAAGAATTTCCACCAATTTCCAACACTTGGTTTTCGATATTGGCCGGGTTTGTTGAATTAATACTAAATCGCCTTCACGGCATGCATTTTCTTCATCGTGGGCAACCATTTTTGAAAATCGTTTTACGTATTTTCCATATAAAGGGTGTTTTACCTTGCGTTCGATTAAAACAACAATGGTTTTATTCATCTTGTTGCTAACGACTTTTCCCATACTAGTACGAGTGACTGATGCCTGACCCGCATTAATTACGTCTTGAGCATTGGTTGTTTGTACACTTTGTTGTTCAATTGTCATACGCTAGAACCTTTTTCCTTTAAAATCGTTTTAATTTGAGCGATTTGAACCCTAATTTTTTTAAATAAGTGAATCTTTGGCGGTTGGCCAGATCCTCTTTGCATGCGTAAATTGAATTGCTCTTTTAACAGAGCAAGCAATTCTTTCATGAGTTCTTCTACGCTTTTATTTCTCAATTCTGCTACTTTCATTACATTACCGTCCGCGCTATAAATATGGTTTTCACAGGTAGCTTCGCTGCAGCTAAGCCTAATGCTTCTTTAGCTAAATCTTTAGTTACACCTTCAATTTCAAACATGACTCGTCCTGGCTGAACCAGTGCGACCCAATATTCCACATTACCTTTACCGGAACCCTGTCTCACTTCGAGAGGCTTCTTAGTAATAGGCTTATCTGGAAAAATACGAATCCAAACTTTACCACCACGCTTGATATGCCGTGACATAGCACGACGCGCAGCTTCAATTTGTCTAGCAGTAATACGGCCATGTTCTAATGTTTTTAAGCCATATTCACCAAAACTTACTTTAGTACCTCGGGTTGCAGTTCCCCGATTACGGCCCTTAAATTGCTTGCGATATTTTGTACGCTTAGGCTGCATCATGGATTATTTCTCCTGCTTAGTGTTTTTTTCAGTGTTCTCTCCCTGGGTAGCTTTATCACCTAATACTTCACCCTTGAAGATCCACACTTTCACACCAATTACACCATAAGTTGTAAAGGCTTCAGCAAGCGCATAATCAATATCTGCACGGAAGGTTTGCAGAGGAACACGTCCTTCACGATACCATTCTGTACGCGCAATTTCTGATCCGCCTAATCTACCACTTACACTAATTTTTATACCTAACGCACCAGCACGTAAGGCTGTGGTAACAGCCCGTTTCATAGCACGTCTAAACATAATACGACGCTCTAACTGCTGAGCGACCGATTCGGCAACTAATCTAGCATCGATTTCAGGTTTACGAACTTCTTCAATGCTAACGTGTACGGGTACGTTAACAATTTTACTTACTTCATCACGCAACACTTCCACTTCTTTACCACTTTTACCGATAATCACGCCAGGCCGCGCTGTGTAAACGGTTACTCTTGCATTACGTGCAGGACGATCAATTTGAATGCGGCTGATACCTGCTTGGGCAAGTTTCTTCCGTAAAAATTCACGTACTTTCAAATCCGCACATAATGTATCTGAAAACTCTTTAGAAGATGCATACCATCGGGATGCCCAGTCTTTGACTATGCCTAAGCGTATACCAACTGGATTCACTTTTTGACCCATTACCGCTTCTCCTCATCCGATAAAACAATTGTAATATGGCAAGTAGGCTTTAATATTTGTGTACCACGCCCTTTTGCTCTCGCTTGCATACGCTTTAACGTAGGTCCTTGATCAGTAAATACTTTAGCAACTTTCAATTCATCAATATCGGCACTAAAGTTATTTTCTGCATTTGCAATAGCTGTATCTAACACTTTCTTTAAAACAAACGCTGCTCTTTTCGGGCTAAATTTTAAAATATCGCGTGCACGATCTACTGGTAAACCACGGATCTGATCACACACCAATCTGCACTTTTGTGCAGATAATCTTACAAATCTTAACTTGGCTGCCACTTCCATTCTTAAGTCCTCTTCTCGGATTCACCAGATTTCGCTCCAGCTCCACCAGCCCCGCTCCCGCCAGCTCCAGTCTTTGTTTCGTCGCCTTTGGTTTTTCGGTCACCGGAGTGTGCACGGAATGTACGCGTAACAGCAAACTCACCTAACTTATATCCCACCATATTCTCTGTAATGTAGACAGGAACGTGCAACTTGCCATTATGTACAGCAATAGTCAAACTAACCATTTCTGGTGTGATCATAGATCGTCTTGACCATGTCTTAATCGGCCGTTTGTCATTGGTAGCAGCTGCTTTCTCTACCTTTTTCAATAGATGTGTATCTACAAATGGGCCTTTTTTAATTGAACGTGCCACGCTAACACCTCATGATTAGTAATTCGTGATTATTTTTTACCTTCGCGAAGAATAAACTTAGCGGTACGTTTATTTTTTCGTGTTTTGTACCCTTTGGTTGGCACGCCCCATGGACTGACAGGATGGCGACCACCTTTTGTTTTACCCTCACCACCACCATGTGGATGGTCGATTGGATTCATCGCTGTACCACGCACGGTTGGGCGAATACCACGATGCCGCTTAGCACCAGCCTTACCGAGACAACGTAAACTGTGCTCTAAATTACTTACTTCACCAACAACAGCACGACACTCAGACAATATTTTACGCATTTGCCCTGAACGCAAACGAATAGTAGCATAAATATCTTCACGCGCAATTAATTGTGCGGAGGCACCTGCACTACGAACCATTTTTGCACCACCACCTGGCTGCAATTCAATACAATGTATGGTGGAACCGATCGGTATACTGGTTAACGGTAAGCAGTTGCCAGTTTTAATAGCTGCTTCTTTACCTGACACTAAAACATCACCACTTTTAATCCCATGTGGCGCAATAATATAACGGCGCTCGCCATCAGCGTATAACACAAGTGCAATGTTAGCACTACGGTTTGGATCATATTCTAAACGTTCTACTTTACCAGCAATACCATCTTTATCACGTTTGAAATCGATAATACGGTATTTCTGTTTGTGACCACCGCCAATATGTCGGCAAGTAATTCTACCTAAATTATTTCTACCACCGGTTTTTGATTTTTTAGTTAGCAAAGGCAAATAAGGTGCGCCTTTATGCAAATCCGGATTAACCACTTTAATTGCAAATCGTTGGCCCGGTGACGTGGGTGAAAGCTTAACAATGGCCATCTTATTGCACTCCTATCATATCTAATGTCTGGTCAGCAGACAGCGTCACATAGGCTTTTTTCCATTCTTTCTTTCGGCTCTTTATGCCTTTAAATACTTTTTGCCTAGGTTTTGCATTGACTACGCAAACCGACTCTACTTTTTTATTAAATAAAAATTCAATTGCATCTTTGATTTCAGTTTTTGTCGCATCGCGCAAAACACGAAACGCATACTGGTTGTTTTTCTCTCTCATATTTGCCGCTTTTTCAGAAATATGCGGGGCAATAATAACTTTTAACAATCTTTCTTGATTCACTTGATTCATGATAACAACCCTTCTATTTCTTTAATGGCTGCTTCAGTAATAATCACTTTTTCTGCTCTTACCATCGCTGCTGGGTCAGCCACTGACGCTGATGCATCTCTGACATCAACATACGGTAAATTACGAGAAGCCAAATATACATTTTCTTGTACTTCATTAGAAACAAGCAATAGATGCTGACTTGTATCAATTTTCATGTCATTTAATTTTTTCAGGAAAGCTTTAGTTTTTGGCTCACCTAATTCAAACGATTCCACTACCATTAATCTATCTTGGCGAATTAACTCAGAAAGAATGGAGCGCATGGCACCTTGATACATTTTTCTATTTACTTTTTGCTTATAACATCTTGGTTGCGCTGCAAAAACTTTACCGCCTTTACGCCAGATTGGACTACGAATAGTACCAGCACGCGCACGACCTGTTCCTTTTTGCTTCCACGGTTTCGCACCACCGCCGCTGACTTCCGCACGGGTTTTTTGTGCTTTTGTACCTGAACGGCCGGCTGCCAAATACGCTGTTACGACTTGGTGAATAAGTGGTTCGTTAAAATCACAGCCAAATACGCTATCTGCCAATTCGAGTTTTTTCTTAGAATGCATTAAATTTAATTCCATCGTCACTTCCTCATGCGCTCTTCTTTTTAGCTTTGCGAATAATAATGTACGCATTGGTCGAACCTGGTACCGCACCGCGAATAAAAACCAGATTACGCTCTGCATCAATTTGAACAACTTTCAATGACATTGTTGTTCTGACTACATTCCCTAAATGACCCGCCATTTTTTTACCTTTAAATACTTTACCTGGCGATTGTCTTTGTCCAATAGATCCCGGCACACGATGAGATACTGAATTACCGTGAGAAGCATCTTGGGTACTAAAATGATGGCGCTTAATCACACCAGCAAAACCTTTACCTTTTGTTACCCCAGTCACATCCACATATTGTCCTGGCTCGAAACGTTCTACAGTTAATTCAGAACCGACTACCAGATCGCCAAGCTCTTTTGCATCCGCAACAACAAATTCTTTCAATAAATCGCCTGGCTCAACACCTGCTTTAGCAAAATGTCCAGCTGCTGGCTTATTCACACGAGAACGCTTGCGATTTCCTGTGGTTATTTGAATAGCGGAATAACCATCATTTTCTATTGTTTTAATTTGTGTAACACGATTAGGGATAACCTCGATTACCGTGACGGGTATCGCTGCACCCTCTTCGGTAAAAATCCGTGTCATGCCACATTTTTTTCCAACTAACCCTATACTCATTGCTACAGCCTCATTAATCTAATTAATCTTCAGCATCTACACTAATTTGCACATCGACACCCGCCGCCAAATCTAACTTCATTAATGCATCAATAGTTTTATCTGTTGGGCGATTAATGTCTACGACACGTTTGTGCGTGCGTAATTCGTATTGATCTCGCGCATCTTTATCTGCGTTAGGAGAAATACAAATTGTGTAACGCTCAATGCGTGTTGGCAATGGAATAGGCCCACGTACTTGAGCCCCCGTTCTTTTTGCTGTATCAACAATTTCTTTCGTTGATTTATCAATTAAACGATGATCAAACGATTTCAACCGGATACGAATTCTTTGACTCTTGCCAATGGCCATAATCATTCTCTTTTATTAGTTACTATTAACTTATTAACTATTGAATTACCTTAGCGACGACGCCGGCACCGACAGTACGGCCACCTTCACGAATCGCAAAGCGCAAACCTTCTTCCATCGCGATAGGGGCAATTAACTTCACCACCATCTTAATGTTGTCCCCTGGCATAATCATTTCTACGCCTTCTGGTAACTGCACTTCACCCGTTACGTCTGTGGTTCTAAAGTAAAATTGTGGGCGGTAGCCTTTGAAAAATGGCGTATGCCGGCCACCTTCTTCTTTCGACAGAATATACACTTCCGCCTCAAA
>DATAXC010000178.1:0-3026 GCA_036266895.1 Gammaproteobacteria bacterium | reverse complement strand
ATCAGGACTATCAGGACTATCAGGACTATTTACTTAATTTTTTCGCCTGCAATTGCCGATACACCTTATAAGAAACTATTTTATCTGTCTCCAGCCGATAAGCTTGCGGATTATCAATGAACGAATAAAAATAATCGCCTTTACGTCCAGTTAATTTCTTCGCGGGATGCAAAGCTTGTGTTACTTCTTCGATGTTGTCACTTAAGCCGCCTTCATGATGCAAATACAATACTTTTTCATTTTGTTTCATTGCCGTTAGCACATTACCCGGAAAAGAAATATCGGCATTTTCAACCACTTCATACGCAGCCAGCATTTCTTCTTCACTTTTTACTGCCAACCAACTGGGTTGTCCAGCATCATTCAATAAAATAAAACTACCAAAAGCATCGGTTAAGTAATACTCACTGATTTTATTGCTGATACAAATCTTGTTAAATAAATCAAAAAACACTGGTTCATCTAACCAATTCACCATCGGATGTTCTGGATCTTTAGTCAAGGCATCAATAATGATTCTTGATAATCCATAAAAATAATCGTGCTGTAATTCAACAATGGTTGCATTAATCGTTTCGGCAAAATTAGCCGAATCTTTACGAATAAACTTATCGATAATACCTTCATTAAAGGCTTGCACCGCTTTACTTTCACCTGCTTCGCCAGTTAATAAAATAATTTTATATAATTTATCTCGCAATTGTTTGCACAAGTCTAATCCATTCATGCTCGGCATACTGTAATCGACAATCACCACGATTGTTTCGTCAAAGCGTTGCGGATTGTACAATTCATTACGAATTAAACTGACATCAATATCGATGTTACGATGATCAAATTGCGTTTCTTCTGGCCGCAACAAACACCGCTGGGTAAAAGGACGATACGGTTGATTTTGTAAAAATTCCAAGGCTTCTTTAGGGTAAACAAATCTTTTCGGATACGCTTTGGTAAGATCCAACATCAGAGTTAATTTATCTAAATAGGCGGCATTATCATCAATGATTACAACTGTAGCAGGATGATAACAGACAGCAATGCCATTGGCTTTGTCCTTCATGGTGCGCTCCTTATTACTCTTACTTTATCAGGAGATTATAACATATATTTACGAATATCACCTCTTGCAACCCCATCCAAAAAGTGGGACTTGTGCTAACTGGAAGCAATATCGATCAAAGTACTTTAAAAAAAGGATGGAAAAAGTCACTTAATCTGACTGGCGCTATATCACTTACTATGCCATGGATTCAATAATTCAACTCCCGTATGTTCATAATCTTTTGTATTTTTCGTAACAACCACCATGCCATGCACTAAAGCGGTGGCGGCGATTATTGCATCTCTATCTGATTTTCTGTCTGGCACATGTAACTTTGCACAACGCTTTGCTACTACAGTATCAAAATACAAAATACGTTCGGAAAATACAGGGAAAACATGTGTATCCAACCATGCCCGAAGTAAAGTACCTTGTCTAGTATCTCTACGTTCCACTGAAAGCATACCAATTTCCAATTCTACAATTGTAATAACTGATAAGAATAGACTTGCTGCAGAAACATTTTTAGCCCAATTAGCTACTTTTTTATCAATTTGCTTAGATTTTGCTTTTCTCAATTCAGAGATCACATTTGTATCCAGTAAATACATTAAGTAAAATCCTCCGATCGAAATATTTTTTTATTTAATTTTGGCACATCGAAATCAATATCAGCCACTTCGGGCATGGCCAGCAAATCTAGGATATTCTCTTTTGTTTTCGTTAATTTTAAATAATCATCAATTGATAATAGCACATGCGCTGGATGTCCCCTATCCGTAATAAAAACAGGGCCATTTAAAGATGCATGCTTTATTTTGCTTACATCTTGGTTAAACTCTCTACTGGTTACGGTTGTGATAAACATAGTATTCTCCCTTAACACTAAATTGTAGTATTGTTACTACTTTAATATAACAAAAAAGTAGTTACGTGTCTACATCTTATAAGCTCTTATCCTATACCACCGGAAACTTCAACACAAATTCCGCATATTCACCTTCTTTAGAAAAACATTGGATACTCCCACCCATGTTTTCCACGGCCATTTTACAAAATGCCAAACCAATACCAGTACCATGCGGGGTTTGTGTAAAAAACCTATCGAATATATAAGGCAAATGTTTTGGTGAAATACCTTTCGCGGTATCCTTGAAATGTAAAATATTTTCTTTCGGTTTTTTTTCTAGCCAAATCGTCACTTCGCCTTTATTTGCTGCATGAATGTAATAAAGTGAATTTTTTAAGAGATTAAATATCACATGGATAATCAATAACGAATTGCCATAAAATTTGAAATCATTGCTGTTGGTGGGGTTAGTGCTGGTATCTGGGATATCGTTAATGTCGTTGATGTCGTCGATTCCTTGCCAATGCACTAAGGCTTTTTCACCCGCAGCAAAAGGATAACGCGCTAATGCTTCATTAATACATGCAGACATGGAACATAATTCTAATTCATCTGGTGAAACACTGGGCTCACGTACTTTAATCAACAGCATATTGATCACAGTAAATGCTGATTCTGCTTCTGTTTCGATATCATCACAAGATGTGGCCAAAGCATTATAATGGATGGGATCGATGTGGTCAGCGATCAAATTGTTGTGCTCTGCAGCTTGATAACCGGCGAGGAGCGTAGGGAAGTATTTTTTTATGCCTTTTGCGCTGGAAATAATAGTGCGGAGCGGTGTGCGAAGTTCGTGTGCCATGGTGGCGCTAAGGGATTTTATGGTTAAAAATTTTTCTGCAATAACTTTTTCTTTGCTCCGGGAAAAAATACCCCCAATAAGAATTGCAAAAATATACATGTAAACTGCAAGAGACAGGGCTTCTTTGCTAATCGGATAAAGCAGTTCACCTCCTGTCATCCAATAACATAACCATCCCAACCCTATTCCAAGAGTGACAAGAAAAATAAAACTTACCCAATCGACAAGTAACATCAATAAAAACAAACCTAGCACATCGTTCATTAACCAAG
>DATAXC010000162.1:0-10319 GCA_036266895.1 Gammaproteobacteria bacterium | reverse complement strand
CTTTCTTCAATGTCTCGTGCTAAATCAAAAGGAAAGCCCTTTACCGGCGCAGTCGCGCTACGAGCATCATAGAACCCATTAATCTGCAATAAAGTCTGTGAACCTAGCCAACCTATATCTTCTGCACCATGTTTCTCGAGGGAATTATCAATCTGAGCTTGTTTTTCATTATTTGCTTGGCCACTGAGATAAGTGGAATAAGCAGGAACATAACAATCGTTATAAAATTGCACTATTTCTTGTTTGAGTGCTGGGTCTTGGATACTGCTGGTATCAAGCTCGCTATGCAAAGCTCGATAATTAATAGGTGAACAAGGTAAACCGACATTGGCTGCATGAGTAATCCCATTGGAAAACGCCATAATAAAATACCATAGTATTGGCACCTTCACACCAGTGGGGACAGGAAACGCATTATCATAGGTGGTACCCGTATCGCCTGGCGTGGCTGATTTAGTCGACTCAGTACAAAGCGGGTCATAATGCAATACCTTTGGGTCAAGCAAAACTGTTGGTACCGCTGCGAAAACAATCACAAATAAAGCACTAATAACATTCAACACTAACCGACGTACAGCAATTTGTGCTGCGTCTTTTGCACCCATTGAGGTAAAGGGTCCTATAGCACTTTTTAATACAATCCCAATGAAGGGCAAATAAATGAGGCCAGTGCCAACAGCAATTTGCCACAAATTATTATATTGCTGCCATCCTAATAAGGTGGTGTACAGCGCGAGATAGCCTGTTACGCTCATGGGGCATTAATCTCATTATTTTTGCGAATAGCACCTTGATTTAAGATCGGTGCAACTGCGGCACTTGGTTGAACGGCAACATGATTTTTTTGCTGATGCTGCGTTTGATTAAGCAATTGTATTACTGTTTCAGATACCAAAGCTTTATGGACATTGATATTAAATAGCAAACTTTCAATTTCTTGTTTTAATCGATCTAATCCTTGCTTGATTGTCGCTTGGGCAGCAGCGTTAGTATGAATATCCGGTATTTGTTTTGCATTAAGTAATATTCTGTAGGCTAATAGCGCTTTATCAATCAATTGTGCGGTGGCAATTTCTTGAGCAAGTTTATCAATAAAAATTTCCCTATTAAGAGGTGTTTGTTCACGTATAGCCAAAATGACATTGCTATTAATCATTAATCCTGGTGCTGAAACTGCTTGTAGTTTCTCTAGGGTGATTTTATCTTTATCAGCGACTAAATTCTGTAACCGCACACTAATAACGGTAGTCATACGCTTATTATCTGGTAGCAATCCCACACCAGGCGTAACTTGTTTATCACCGCCATTAAAGGTAGTAACTTTTTCATCGCCTAATATACTAACAATCCAATCTGCTGCTAAAACAGGATTTGTCCATGTATCGACTAAATGTGCATTCGCATCAGTGCGAATAGGGGTGTTTTTATCATCATAGGCTCGCTTTGATTGTAAAACCACATTGTAGCCAGCAACACTGGCATCATGTAAAACCAAGATAGCTGGTTGCCCACGACCGCCAGCATATTTACCACTGCGACCAGTATGGATACCTTGCACCCATGGCACGCCATTTTTGCCATTATCTTCTTCTATTTTTTTATTAACTAAATTAATATCATTACTTAACGAGCCTGATGATTTAAAAAACTGGCCGCCGTTTGTCAAAGACATTTGATATTTCCAATCATTGCCCATAGAAACATTTGCCCAATTTTCATAGGGATTCTGACCACGATTAATATCGCTTTTCATCGCTTGACAATTTTTAGTTGAAAATCCTAAATCCTGCTGCGCACTTAATAATCCATTATTCAATAAATTATAAAGTGAAGGGTCGGCTCTCGATAGAATATACATAGGAAATTCCATAATAGCAGCGGTTGCGTTTCTAATGACGCTTTGTTGAATATTTTGAAAACTATTAGCAATCCCATTTAAGGAATTAGTGATTGAAAATTGTGAGTCAAATAATCCGCAATTATAATTAGACACATTATCGGCTCTTAAAGGCAGACTGTAGGCACTACTATAAGCTGGCGCAGGTATACTTTGGCCACCGCCCATGTTGTAATAAAAATTACTTTCTCTTGTCGGGATAACGCCTGCATAAATATTTAAGCAAAAAAGCGTACAAAATAGCAAACTTACTATTAAGTTAGTTTTTTGCATAGAAATTTTTCTTTTAGCTATGTTAAATGCTTTTTAAAAAATATAATAGTACAAATCGCCACGCGTATTACGCGTAGTAATTTGTACTAATCTTACGTGTTTTTATTTTTTATGACACAATTAATTTAATAGACTTGCGTAACTTGATAAATTCCATGCGAAGGAGGATAAGTAGAGTTATAGGAACCATTCTTTGCCTGAAAAGTAATAATATTATTAGTAGGCGTCAATATACAAACAATGGAAGAACCTGGAGACACTTCCGGATAATCTCGGCCACCACCGCCACATCCCTTCGTAACTATAATAGGACCAACTTCAGAGCCATTTCCATTTTGGCTAACAAAAATTTGTGCAGCATAATGAGCATTTTCATAACCTACATATTTAATGTTTATGGTATCTTGATAATCTTCAGAAGCCCAAAATTGAGGTATAAAACTAGATTTTTTTACTTTATTTTGTTCGGCATATACTGAATTTGTTAGAAAACCTATAATAAGTACTCCTAATAAAATTTTTATTTTTCCCATAATACTCTTCTCCTAAGTAATAATTTCTTCGTTGAGAATATTAAACAAATTTTTGATTCATTTATACTATGAATCTCATATAATTAATAATGTTATGTGCATAATTGGTCTTTTTGCAAGCACATATTGAATCTTTGTCTTATAAGAATTCTATCCGACGCTGCCAAGATATTTACCATTAGCAGATATACAACCCTGATAACGTCGCCATAATACCCATACATAGTTGCCACTTCCTTTATTAGCTGCTTCTGTTCCCCAAGGAAGAAATTGAGTCAAATCATTTGCACCAAATGAACGACATGATTTGTCAACTATAGGATAAATCATTTGCCATTGTGTATCTTTGTTGTTTTCTTTAATCTCACTTATTTTACAATCTTCCCCACACGAGCCAGAGGTTAACACAGTATAAATATGTGATTGATTAGCTTGTGCAGCTATATCTACCGCACGTTGGGCAATAACTGCCGCGGCTTTCGCATCATTAGGCTGCACTAAAAAGCCCGTGCGAGGATAAACAGAACCCCAATTATTCAACAGTGACCCTACAACCCGAACACCAGGTATTAAATTTTGAGGATATCGCATTGCTTCTATCGCTGGTGAACGCCACATATACGCATCAGCTAATGAAACGTAATAAGGAAAAAATGGCTTAGCTACGCTTGGCATTAATAATGGGTTTAGTTTCTGTAGTATACCCACAGCTGCTGGATGTCCAACAACATCCACCTCTTTAAAATGAGTATTTTGCTCTGTCGGCACACTAGTAGATTGATTCCCATGTCCTAAATCTATATTTGTTTGTGTTTTAAATTGTGTATTTCCTAGTTGATAAGCAGGAGTATCTATTACTTTATTTGCATAATCCCAAGGGTTACTTTGATATTTTTGATACACAGTAACCACTGCATCTGGCAAATAATGATCAACTTTTAAAGTGGTAGTCACATGGCAACCTAATTTACCACACTTTAACCAATAACACATGCCTATTATGCGATGTTGCAAACAATCAGGGAGCGCTTGCAAAGTGCTTTGAATAATTGATGGTGTGGTTAAAGCTATACTGGCATTAGCAAAAATTAGATTTATGCCTATCCCTAAAAAAATGATAAATAGTTTTTTTCTCTTCTGTTTCAACATAAATTCAAACACTTTTATTGCGTCATTTTTTTTGCAATGAAAATAGCTGCCTCTATCTCAGTACAGTTTTGTTGCTCCATAATCTTCTTTCTTTCTGCCTTCTCGCTTTTCTCTGTCATCGCTAAAACTAAACTTAATCGTGGCGGGATATTACGAAATAGCCCTTTAAACCGATTACATAATAATACGCCTTCTACATACTTTCTTGCTTCTTTTCGTACAGAACGAAATAAACACCGTTCTTCTTCGGTAAAAGCTTTAAACCGTTCGATTTCAGCTAACTCTGCTTCGCTAGTTCCCAAGCATAACCAAAATTCCATCATAGAGAGCATCTTTCGTGCTTCGTCAGGAAAATCTGCTATGTTTTGTGTGGCTAGCCATAACCACATTGCGTACTTACGGGAAGTTTTAGCACATTTAGTTGTTGCTAACATCATCGGTGGATATTTTGTGAAATTATGTACTTCATCACAATAAAATATAGTAAAGCGTTCTTCATACTGATGTTGCTCAGCAAGTGACATGGTTTTATTAAGCGCACCAAGATATGCCAAAGCGCGTTGCGCTTCATAGCCTTCATCTTTAAATATTCCCATTTCTAAAATTGTCACATCAACCTCTGGCCAAGGATGCCCTGGTTCGTTAAAATACTTAGACGATAAGCTATCTTGGCAAAATAAGTTTAAATTGGCTGCCATTTTTTTAAGCCGCTTAATAATGTCTATTTCTGTAGTTTTATTTTTAGCTTCTAATTCTTCCGTCAAAGTATAAAATGCATTCACTATATCACTAGCTATCATTTGATCACGTTTATCTCGTTCCGCAGTCTGTGCCGCCATCACTATCGCCTTTAATATCCAATAACGATCTTCGCGAGTGATCGCTGCTTCTTCTTTGGATTCACCACCAGTAATCATTAATTGTGCCGCTAATAACATTTCTCCTAAATAATCACGATTTTCTCCGTTTTCTTGATCATTTTCTGGAACGGTTAGATTAAGAGATGTTATTGATGCCTGAATCTGATTAGCCGTTTCTTCAACAATAGAACTTAGCGAATGACTTTCTTTTATGCGTAGTTGAGCGAGCATTTTACTACTATCAGCAAAAGGGTTAAGAGACATTGCTTGTTGAAATGAAATCTCAACTCGGTTCACACTTAAACCTAAACTCTTAAAATACTCCCCTAATAACTTAAATGAATCACCCACGTCTATAATTACTAGTCTTGGCCTATAGACCGCCATTGCTTGCATTAACAAAGAAACGCACGTGGCAGATTTACCAGAGCCAGTAGTACCTAACACTAATAAGTGTGAATTAAAATCTTTGTCTTTAGGATTAAATGGGTCAAGTGTAAAAGGTTCGCCACAACGGTTAAAAAATGTAATAGCAGGATGCTCTGTGCCCCGCTCTCTGCCATATAACGGTATTAATTTCGCTAATTGGACACCTGATAAATATCGTGAACGCAAGGTGCGGTATTTATCAAATTCAGGGGAATAACACATTGGCAGATATCGCAAATAGGCATCCACCGGTGTAAGTTCCATATCACCAGTTATGGTATGTAACCCATGACTAGACAGCAATATTTCAACTTCGGTTGATTTAGCATACAAATCACTTAAATCGTTACCGCGTATATAAACGCCAATCACTGTTGGAAAGAAATAATTACCATTTTCCATCGCTCGTTTTGCTTTTGAGCAATCCTCTTTTGCCATCTCAGATTCAGTATTTTTACTATGTCGTGCACTGTTCTCAATACGCAGCAAATGATTTTTAACCATTTCCTGGCTTTGGATAACTACTGTCATCTGGAATATACTGCCTTCTGGAAATTTATCAAATAGGGAATAAGAGTAGTTACCGAATGGTCGCTCTAGTGTCAAATGGCCTGTTTTTGGCAAGGCGTTTAACCCCAAAATAGTGATATAACGATGGGGCTTACCATCAAAATACCACACACCTTCCTCATGATCTGATTGAGGTACAGAATAAAATAAACGTTCAGTAAAATCATAACCCCAAGGCATGTCATCATCCCCAGGATAGGGGCAACGCTCTAGCAATTTATCAGGGCGGCCGTCACCTTGAACCGGAGCAGGATTAAACCAGGGTACCATCCATTCATAAAAATCTTTGCCAGTACAACGTCTAGCTTTTATGCCGCAACTTTCTAATTTAGCTAAAAAAGTAGTTGCAACGATTTGCAAATCTTGTATCGCCGTGTTATCACGACGTAATTTCGAAGAACTTATTAATTTCCGATAAATAACCACCCTAATCTTGCGTATCTTACCTCGAAATATATTACCGCTAATTTTACTATCCACAAATAACCCTTGCGGACAAGTTAACAGATCTATGTGTTGTTTGGTTAAAGCTAAATAAGCTTGAGTAAAAGTTGTTTCCTTGATATCAGGTTTTATATAATCCACATATTGCTGGTAATACTTTCTTAAACTCAACTCATCTTGCAAATAAAATTGCAAAATCCATGGACTTTCATGATTAAAATACTGAGGAAAGGTATCTTGAAATATACTTTGCAATCTTTTTTGTAATTCTGAAAGATAGATTTCTGGACGTGCTTCTGTTGGTACGTCCATTAATTCAAATAGTGCCGCTACGCTACGACCATCATCAAGTGGAAAACATTGATGCTGTCCATCATATTCTGCCCAGGGTAATTTTTCACTGATAGATGAGTGGCGTTGATAAGAACGTACGAAGGCACCATTGGTCAGTGGTTTACTGCTTAATTTGCCTTTAAAAATTTCGAACATATGTCAACTTTTATTAAATTAAATAGATTTAATATTACGATTTAGTCATTCTCCAGGATCAAAAGTTAAGGGGAGCTCTTTCTGATAATTAATTGGTAAATCAATCGTATTCACATTATTATTTGAATTAGCGATCATACAATATATATTTTTATGTTTATTTTTTTCATCCCATACTCCCATAATATCCGAAAACCCGTTATACCAATTAGTATCTATAATAACAGCCAAAAGATTTTTTTGTCCTTGCAGTATTTTTTCTTGCTCTTCTGGAGGGTAACTTTTTACAATATTTCTCAATATATGTTGCAAATTTTCATGTACATACCCAAACAATTTCTCTGTTTGAAATCGCGACAACGACAAACCAGGTGCAAGACAAGCTAAACTTATAGCGATAACTCCTCTGGATTTTTTATGAAAATAATTTTTTTTAATTTGTCGCAAATGCCTATAGCCACACGGCGAGCATAAAAATTATAATCAATTTTTTCATTAGCTATGCTAGAAGTTACAAGTCCCAATTGACGAAGATCGTTTAATATTTTCTCTGGGATGATGTTTGAGAAATAAAAACATGCATATCTATTTTTAAATATCCAATCGCATAACACATCTACAATCTGATTATTCTTTATATTTAAAAAAATTAACTCATGAGATATGTAGTATTTCTCTTCGGCGCTTAAATAACTATCCCATATTTTACGAATTGATCCGTCATAATACCAAACTGCGTTACTACCAGTCTGTTTGTTGATAGGTAATTTATTAAAAAACACCTTCATTATCCTAATATATTTATCAAAATCAATTAACATTTTATCCCATTTATCCATTATACTAGTTACCATAGTAGTGCATTCGGTAAAATATAAATCGCAATCTAAATCTGGCAATGAGACCGATTCCACTGATAGGTCTCTACTTTTCAAAACATATTTTTGACTTTTTAAATCTGCCATTGCCAATTCAAACATTCTTGAAAAACACTCATTGGGGAAATTTTTTACAAATACTTCCATCTTCGTATCAATATTATTTTTATATTCATGGTATCTTTCATTTACTTTTATTGCAAGCACACTATCTTCTCTAACTTGCTGATATATCAATAAATTAAGCCATTTATTAATCTTCAGTTGTATTATTGGATCAGGCTTAGCGGCGCGGCTACACCTATTTAAAAAATAAGATCGCAATTCTTTTGCTTGTTCTTCTAATTCTAAAGACTTATCACATTCAAATAAATTAATCATCATAAATATTCTTCCAAGATAAATTATTACTATTTATGCAAATAAAATCGTTAGCATAACTCAATTCATCAGCTCTTTTCGCCAAGCATCGCATAATGATTTTTTTCATATAACGTAAATCCTGTAGTGTATCCTGGTACTGGTAATTGCTCATCCCCCGCTAAATGTGGGTAGACATACATCGTCAACATAGGATTAGATAATATAGGAAATAAGTTATTTATTTCATTTTGCGAATCTCGTGTATACCTAGCTAAACCCTCATGCTGGCTAATATCCACTTGCTGTGATACCTCACTTCGCACATTATCTATCTTCTCTCCACCACTTTGCTGCATTGCTTCCTCGTAAACTTCCGCCATTGTCGTGCTATCTTGGGGTATTGCGGTTCCGCTGGTAGCGCACCCCATTAATACCACTCCTAGCGCACTAATCCAAGTCTGGAAACACACCTTTCCTATCATAAGAATAAAATACCTTACGTTTAGTCGAGTCATAATCAATTGGGATTTCCTCAGTGATATTAATATTAAGCTTGAGTTTCTTTCCTGTTTTTGCGTCAACGTGAGGTACAAAGACGAAATCAAAACTGCTTTCAACCCGCTGCTCCCACCATTTTTGGGCAGCTTGTGCCGCCGCTGAGAACCCTTGGCCAGCCGCATACTTATTGGCACTACCAATCAAGGTAGAAATACTATCGCCAGTGGTTGAAGCGATACCCATTACTTCTGATTGAGATAACGCATTACTATAGCCCTGCACCCCAGCTAATCCAGCCGTTACGCCCAAAAACAACGGGGCATCCGTATGGAAACTACCCCGTAGACAAGGGTTACCATTGGCTGCGGCAATCGTACCCAATACCTGCCCTTCTTTGGCTTCTGTCGTACTAATACGGCCATCGGCAAATATAAACGTCATCGAACGAATATCGCCCCTGGCGCAGCGGCCTAACAAATCGCCAGACGCTATCCCAGAAGCGACGATGCCTTGCAGGGCTTCTGGCATATCAACCCCGTTTGCTGCTAGGTTATAGGCGCTTATGATAACTTTAAAAGTATAAGGATCCGGTACCCTGCCGTTAATCGGGATGCGCCCTATAATGGGCTGCATAGCAATAGCCCCCGTTAAAGTAGCATTTACTGGAATAGTATAATAAGGCTGTGTTTTAGGATGTTCTTTTAGCCTATGGTTCGCGACCATCCCATCATTAAGTAGAGCCAGCCTAGCTGGTTCATCCTTTGAAGATACTTGTTTTAATAAATCAGACAAATGTGACGTAGAGGCATCTTGGATGCCTGCCAATATAGATTCGTCTTGCGCCCCGTGTCCTTGTTGCATATCTTGCACCCAGGCAAAACCCATTCTATGGGTTTCAGTCACCACCTGATGATTTTCGGAAACATTGATATTTGGCATTGGTGCATAGCTGTTATAGCTTTTTACTTCTTGCTTAACATTGTCTATCTGCTGGGATACCTCGGCCAATACTTCATTTTTAAATTGTAGCAATATTGTTTTATCTTGCTCAGACAATACTTTGTTTTGCTCAATAATTTTTTGGTTTTGCTGCTCAACTTGAGTTAACTTTGCTGTCAATGTTTTTAATGTTTCAACTGGCGTATCACTACTCGCTTTATCTGACAGAAAAATTGCTTTGTCATGACCATTCACTGATGGTTGCTTATTACGTCCAATAAAAAGACTAACCAGCGTCAATCCAGCTACCACAACAATCAATGGTATAGCCAATAATTTAATAAGTGGGTTTGTATTCATTATTTTAAAAACAAAGCTGTAATGCTTGATGAAAGGGTTGTTTTGCCATTAAAAATACTGTTGTCGAATCAGTTGCCGTACCCTCTGGAGTCAATTGATTTCTTGGATAAAAGGTTGCCGATAACCAATCTCCACATAACCTACGCGGGTCTAATATTAAAGGTTGTTGTAAATGATTACGTATCATAACTGCCGTTATAGTGATATCGCCACTACGCCAAGAGACAAGCGGCATTGCAACAATGCTACCATCCAACATGAGTGGAACGGTCTTTTTAGTACGCATTGGCACACGATAAATATGGTGCGATTCTTTTAATAATCGCTTAGGTGCAAATAACCGCTGCACTGCATAGCGATTTAATTCGACATAATTAACTCGTTGAATAGGCGTATTTTCCATCTGATCGGATACAGCGGTTACTGAAGCTGACAAACTCTCCTTTTGGTCATTTTTTGATAATACTATCTCTAAAGGAGTTATATCTGCGTTTGGTTCCGCTGTAATATCTAATAAAATCATAGTCCCTTGGCGCAATTTCGCAACTACCCGCTGCAAAGCAAATGGTTTTTTTGCTAAAAAATATAAAGTGCCATTATTATTTTGTACTCGCAATATGTCGTCTGTTAATACCGT
>DATAXC010000161.1:0-7395 GCA_036266895.1 Gammaproteobacteria bacterium | reverse complement strand
CTATCGACCGGTACAAGTTTGCAATCGCAAATGTTCTTACCGTAAAGATGATAAACGTTTGCATGTGGATGCATTCCCATCAGCACCAAACCGTGGCCAGCGTATTTTGCGGGTTTTTTCAAATGTTAATCCCAATGATGAACCGCGTATTTGGCGAGTAGGCGAACCTTTTGAAAAAGTAGCACGTCAATTTGCACCCTTGGTCAAAAAGCCATTACCTGGCTCTGCTGCTGTATTGCGTTGGTTAAAAATCACCAAAAGTTACCGTACGTTATACGATCATTATATGTTACAAATTCACGATCGTATGAAAGCAGATACACAATACCAACAGCAAGCTGATCAATGCGAAATACATTTTGCTGCTGGCAGCACTTGGATTGTGCAAACCGATCATGTTTCTCACGCTGCCATGAAAGGACAATATGTCTTGGAACAAACATTTTATTTGCCCATCAACAAAATGCTAGACCAAGCCAATGCGCCATTACGCGTGCTAGAAAACATAGTTGGACACCCATTGGTCTAGTTGTAGGTGGCGCATGACCAGACTTTTCTTATTATTCATTGTCATTTTACTGTTGGTTATGCCGCCAGGCTGGGCAGTACCCACGCCAGCAGCAACGATGCCGACTAAAAAAAGTGCGGTGTCTACTACTAAATCTAACCTCTCTAAACCCTCTAAACCAGCAAAAAAATTATCTGCAACAAAAGTAAAACCAGTAAAACCAGTAAAAACAAAAAAACCGGCAACACCGACAAAACCAATCAAGCCAGCAAAAACGACAAAAAAAATTACACCACATCAACCTGTTGGTAAAACACGATTTTCCGCAACACCGATTAATCGCACTGCGTTGGCAACTTCGATACGCACGGTAGAAGACACGCATCCACCACTCTCGATTAAACAACGCTTAGCAAATTTTATTCACAAAACAATCGCTACCTTACACCACAGCACTTATAAATTAGGCGGCTCGCAATTTGATGCCACCAAAGGTATTTACGTGATTGATTGCTCACGTTATGTTGGACGTATTTTGCAAACCATCTATCCGCACGCTTATTCCAGCTTAGTGCGTGCGACTCGTGTCGATGGACCTGCTTCTCAACATTATTATGATTTTTTTACGCAATTAGATGATCATCCTAAACACTATTGGAACAAAATAAATAGTGTCGATGAATTAGAAACCGGTGATATTTTAGTATTTCGTTATAAAAATAGAGTAGGCAACGAAACCGGCGGCCATGTGATGATTGTGATGAATAAACCGATGCGCGATAAAGATGTCTTTTTAGTACAGATCACGGATTCAGCCGCTAGCGGCCACAGTCAAGATACACGATTACCGCGTGTTTCTGGTATAGGCATTGGTACTTTATTATTAAAAGTAAATCCGATGACGGATGAACCCTATGCTTTTGCTTGGCGGGTAGGTTCTAAATGGGAAAAAAACGTCAGCATAGCCATGGCCAGACCGATTGGGGGCTATGCGTCTTGATACTTTCTCTCCCGCCATTTTTGGGCTTCGCGTTGCTCAGCCCAACCTACGCCGGGCTAGAGAGCTTTTGCCTTTCCCCTTGTGGGGGCTTTGTTGAATAAATGGGAAAGCGAAGAGTATTGCCTTTCCCCTTGTGGGAGCTTTGTTGAATAAATGGGAAAGCGAAGAGTATTGCCTCTCCCCTTGTGGGAGCTTTGTTGAATAAATGGGAAAGCGAAGAGTATTGCCTCTCCCCTTGTGGGAGAGGCCGACGCCGAAGGCGGCGGGTGAGGGGTGTTTCTATAGAAAATATCTCTGTACACGACAAGCTACCATGGCCTAATCGTGAACGTGCCCGTGTGCGTGCCGGTGCCCGTTTTTTCTCGGAAATTCATATGGAAATTTCTAAGAAAAGACGGGCACCGGCACGCACGCGGGCACGTTCACGATTAGGCCATGGTAGTGGAAATACACCCCTCACCCGCCGCGCTTTGCGCGTCGGCCTCTCCCACAAGGGGAGAGGCAAAAGCGCTAGGGCATTTATTTATTCAACAACGCCCGTTACGGGGACCCCCCTATCACTCACTGCCCAGCAATCATCATTTCTTCGATCAAAATAGAACCGGTACGGATATTGCCGCGCAAATCTACATCTTTGCCAATTTCAGCAATGCGCATATACATTTCTTTCAAATGCCCAGCAATAGTAATTTCATTGACGGGATATTGAATTTCGCCATTTTCTACCCAATAACCGCTCGCGCCACGGGAGTAATCGCCGGTAATAATATTGACGCCATTACCCATCAATTCGGTAATCAACAACCCTTTATCCATGGTCTTTAAAAGTGCCGGTAAATCTTTATCCCCGGTTTTCACCGTTAAGTTATGCGTACCCCCCGCATTGCCGGTGGTTTTCATCCCTAACTTTCTGGCGGAATAAACACCAAGCGAGTAATTACACAACTTGCCAGCATCAATAAATACATTAGCTTTCGTCGATACGCCATCTTGATCAAACGGTGCACTGCCTAAAGCATGCGATAAATGCGGATGTTCTTGTAAATGAATAAAATCGGGAAAGATTTGTTTGCCTAAATGATCTAATAAAAAAGACGCTTTGCGATATAAACTACCGCCTTGAATCGCTGCAACAAAATGTCCTAATAGACCTCGTGCAACATCAGCGGCAAAAATCACTGGGGCTTGCCTAGTAGATAATTGTCGTGCGCCTAATCGTGCTACCGTACGTTCAGCAGCTTCGCGGGCAACAGTGGCGGCGGGTAATAACAAAGTTGGGTCGGACGCAATCGTATAACTAAAATCACGTTGCATTTGCTCTTGGTCTTTCGCTACTAACACACAACTGATTTCGTGATGGGTAGAAGGAAAATGGCCAACAAACCCTAAACTATTGGCATAGACATGATAAGATTCTGCGGTAACTATCGAAACATTTTCTGCGCTCATAATACGTTTATCGTAAGACAAGGCATCACGCTCGCATTGACAGCCTAATTCGATCGCCTGCTCCACCGATAATGCCCACGGCGCAGCTAACGCTATAGTTGGATAATTAAAAGCTAATTCACTTTTGTCTGCTAATCCAGCAGCCGGATCTTCATCAGTAAACTTAGCAATATGACAAGCCGCTTCTACCGCAGCGCGAATTGCTTCAGGCCGCAAATCGGTTAAACTAGCCGTCCCTTTGCGCTGACCAAAATACACCATCACTTCAATCGCTTTATCTTGATGGTATTCAACCGTTTCTACACTATTGTTACGTACACTGACGGTGTATCCCTTGGTTGCCGCCAAACCCACCTCAGCATGTTGCGCTTTGTTACGCGCAGCTTCTTCAAGTATTGCTTGAGCAATACTGGGTAATTGATTTGAATCAATTGAAGATTTATTTAATTGCTTCATCTCGTCCCTCCTACGGTCAATTCATCAACGCGTACCGTTGGCTGCCCTACCCCTACCGGTACACTTTGACCATCTTTACCGCATATGCCAACACCTGAATCCAATTTCAAATCGTTGCCAACCATGGAAATTTTATTTAATACATCCGGCCCATTCCCGATCAGGGTAGCGCCTTTTACTGGCGCACCAATTTTACCATTTTCAATCAAATAAGCTTCGCTGGTAGAAAACACAAATTTGCCAGAGGTAATATCAACTTGGCCGCCACCAAAATTAACCGCATATAAGCCTTTTTTTACCGAAGCAATAATTTCTTGCGGATCTGATTCACCTGGCAGCATATAGGTATTAGTCATGCGTGGTATCGGTAAATGCGAATAAGATTCACGGCGGCCATTACCGGTTGATTGCGTTCCCATCAGGCGTGCATTGCGTTTATCTTGCATATAACCGCGCAAAATACCTTTTTCGATTAATACGGTTTGTTGCGTAGGTATGCCCTCATCATCAATATTGAGCGAACCACGGCGCTCGTTGAGCGTACCATCATCGACGATGGTGCATAATGGACTCGCCACTTGCTGACCAATACGCCCGCTGTAAATAGAAATACCTTTGCGATTAAAATCTCCCTCTAAGCCATGGCCTACCGCTTCATGCAACAACACCCCGGGCCAACCTGGGCCTAAAACCACGGTCATCGGGCCAGCAGGCGCATCAATCGCTTCTAAATTAACCAACGCTTCCCGTAATGCTTGATCAGCATAATGTAGCGCTAAGTCATTTTTAATGAATTGCTGGTAATCAAAACGCCCACCGCCGCCAAAATAACCAGACTCGCGCCGGCCTTGTTGTTCAACAATCACACTCACATTAAAACGCACTAAGGGTCGAATATCACCGGCTAAATGGCCATCGCTAGCCATCACTAAGATGGTTTCATATTCAGCCGCAAGACTGATGTTTACTTGGATAATGCGAGGTTCTTTAGCACGCAAATAGCGATCTACCCGTTGCAACAATGCCACTTTGTCGGTTTCACTCATGGAGTGTAATGGATTAATGGGTTGATAAAGACGATGCCCAGGCAAAGCCTGCCAAGCTTGTACCGAATCTTGAGAGGCACTATGGGTAATACTACGCGCTGCGCTAGCAGCTTGTTCTAAAGCCGGCATCATGATGTCATCGGCATAAGCAAAGCCGGTTTTTTCGCCGCTCATAGCCCGCACACCAACGCCGCGGTCGATATTGAAAGAACCATTTTTAATGATGCCATCTTCCAAAATCCAGCCTTCGGAAAAAACCGACTGAAAATATAAATCGGCATAGTCAATATTCTTACCCGCCAAGGTATGAAACACTTTAAGCAGTTGATTATCAGTCAATCCAGCTGGATCGAGCAAATCATGGCGTACTTGTTCAATAATATCGGTCATAGTCATTCCGCCCTTAGAAAAGGTATCTTTGCGACATTAGCGTTAATGCGCCTTGTTTTCAACTCATTTATCTACTACGATTGAAGATCAGGACACGATCATTGCAGAGGGAACCAGAGACTATGAAAACACTATTGAAAACGCTGTACGACGCTTTAGGGAAAACGTTGTGCCACGCTTTAGGTATACTTGCTGTCACCGGCTTATTAGCGAGTTGCGCTAGCCAGAACGGCCAATCGACCACACAAATAGCTTCCAATCTGATTAATCGACAAAATGTAGTCATTACCACGCCACCTACTACGACCACCACTGAAAAAAACCCGCAAACGGTTGCGATTTATGGCAAAGAGCAATCCCCGCACGCGGCTTATAAAGTCATCGGCGTAGCAACGGTATCTAAATACAATTTGCTAGGCACAAAGCGCCCGGATGATACTGTGCAGGGCATGATGAAAGGGTTAGCCGCTTCGATTGGCGGTGATGGCTTGATTGATGTCAGCAATAATGCCGATTCGATTCAGGGGCAAGTGATTCAGTTTCAAAAGATTATGATTTGAAGTATCTCTTGCGGCAACCCTCTCTCCCGTCATTGTTGGACTTCGCAAGCTCAGCCCAACCTACGCTTTTGCCTCTCCCCTTGTAAGAGAGGCAATACTCTTCGCTTTCCTCATTATTGACGGGAGAGGGTGGATTGTTACTACTTATACCCACACTCTAAACGTGGCTGATACATCTCGTTTAATTTCTCCTCCACCTCATTCAACTGCGCCATCGGCAAGTTATTTTCGCTCATTACTTGCAAAATTTGCCAAAGTGCTTGCTCTTTTTCATCAAATTGAGCAGATGGGTAGAGTGGTTTAGTTACCATAGACAAGCTTCCATAAAACCCTTTTTCTTCAGGTTCATCTTTTATTTCTGCTCCTGTTTCTGCTCTTTCTAACCGCAGTTTTTGTTTGTTATTTACTTTTACAGCCAATTTACCAATCTCTTGGGCAATACGCAGGCATTCCGTATAGTTAAGTGCCTCGTCTTTAATATAAAAAAAAGACAATAATCCCTCAAGGCTTATTATATTTTTTTTCTTGTTTTCTCCACCATAATTAAGTTCACATAGTTTTTTCAATAGCTTACAAATTTCTCGCAATTTATCTAATCTTGCCGCTGGCGTTTCCTCTACAACAACCTGCTGCTGTGGCAGCATGCATGAAAACGCCTTTTCTATTGCCAATAATTTCCTATAATCGGCTGTCGACGTCAAACAAGCCAAAACCTCATATAATTGTTTTTCAAATCTATCGACTAATGGTAGCGAAACCGGTTTTTCTCTTGCTGATGTTGGCGGTTTAAGTTGTTCTGCTATACTTGACATGGCTATTGGCATCAACGTTGGCATGGGTAAAAACATGGATTGAGCCATCGATCCCAGTATGCCTTCTGAAAATTCTTTTACAGTCGATAGTTGCTTAGAAAATTTAACCCCCTTTTCTTTAGCAAAAATGTGTAAATGGGCTCGCGTATCCGCACAGGAAGAAAACTTTTTTTCATGCAGGATGTGCCGAATACCACTCATATCAATCTTATTTTCATGCCAGTAAGGTAAAATACTGACCTGATGTAATAAAGCAAAAATACGAAAGGAAACCGCATCAGCTAATTTCTCATGATTATGATGGTTGATTTCTGCTGCCGTCTGCATGAATTTTGCAGCTTCCTGATAATCATGGCCATAGAGACCGATGTCACCGTTAGCATGGAGCTTAGCTAACTTCATCATGGCACTCGGCAACTTTTTTTCTGCTAATCTTTTTATGTGCGGCAATGCTAAATTTTTTCTGGTATTGTTACTCAAAAAAATACCTGCTTGTAAAATATCAAACGCTTTCAAATAATAAATATAAGCAGTTTCTAGATCGCCAGGTTTATTTGATAACTCGCAGAGTTGCCCGATATTCAATAATACATTTGGATTTTCTAATAAATTTTCTGGTTCAAGCTGAAGTAATTTTTTAAAATCATTTATTGCTTGCAAGTCTTTAGTGAATCGAGCCAGTAATTTTTCTAGATCTGCTTTTGGCTGTTTCGTTAGTTTTTCGACTATATCTGCTGCAATCTTTTTTCTTTCTATTGCTTGCAGCGATGTTTCAATGGCTTCTTCATGCCTTTTTGTTTTTTCTTTAGTTCCTACAATTTCCCAGTCATCTGCCCAATTGTCACCGATAACGGAAGCAGCGTCACTTGCAAGCCCAGGCATATCTGCCAATATTGCTAAATCTGCAATATAATTTGGATTTTCAGAAAAATGCTGTTTAACTTCGCAATACCAAAATTCTGCTGCTTCGACCATGCTTGCGACCGCTTCAAGCGTATACCCACGATACTGCTGTTTAGCGCGCGCAATAAGCTTTTCACGCTCACTAGCATCTTTAATCTGAATTTCACTCGCTTCACGAGGAGATATGCCAGTCACTGCGCTGTATAAACACTCAGTTAATCGGTTACGATTCATACTGCCAAAATAATTAACAAACGAGGCATTGCCACGT
>DATAXC010000133.1:0-2925 GCA_036266895.1 Gammaproteobacteria bacterium | reverse complement strand
GATTAAAAATAAAAACGTTTTGCATCCCTAAAGGAATGATTAACCCGAAGGTCAGAATGACACCATAAATAAAAGCATAGAGCATATATACCCAAAGCGTTTCAATTTTAGTAAGTTTTGTTGAATGAGGCTATGCTATCGTACTTGGGAAGGCTTTGCAAAATACCCTTCTACTCGCAGGGGGTGTTGTTGAATAAATAGGAAAGTGAAGAGTATTGCCTCTCCCCTTGTGGGGCGTTGTTGAATAAATCAATACGCTGGCGCTTTTGCCTCTCCCACAAGGGGAGAGGCAAAAGCTTTAACCTTATTTATTCAACACCGCCTCTTGCACAGTAGTGGGCACGCTGCGCTTTGCCCACCACCACCTTAAACCAAAGCTCTCCCCCGCGTTTCCGGTACCCAGCAAAACACCACCACCCCGGTAATCACCGCGCACAAGGCAATATACATAGCCGGTGCAAGCGGATTTTGTAATAGCGTCATTAACCAGGCGCACACCATCGGAACCGTGCCGCCCAGCAAGCCGTTACCAATGTTATAACTGAAAGATAATCCAGTATAACGCGCAGGTAATGGAAAATTTTCGACTACAGCAACAGAAGTGGTGCCTTGTTCTAAAGATGAAGCAATAACGAAAATCACTAACACTGTACTAATGAGCAACAAAGATCCTATCTGCAAAAAATAAAAACCGGGTATGACAATGCCGGCGATAAAAAAAGCATTAAATAATAATAATGGCCGCCTTCCCCAGCGATCGCATAAATAACCGGTGATAGGTACCAAGACAATCATTAAGCTGATCAGTAACATCATTAATAAAGAAGTCGCATAGGTAGAGATTTGCAATGTGCTGGTTAAGTAAATCGGTAAATAGACAAAACAAAAATAATAAAAAGTGCTGCCGACACAAACTAAACCTAACGTACGCAATAATTGCGGTATATTGTGTTGCAACATAGTTTTAATTGGGTTGGCTACTAATAATTTTTTATTTTTTAAGTAATCAAATACCGCAGTTTCTTGTAAACGTAAGCGATATTGATACATGAATAAACAAAATAAGCCGCTAATTAAATAAGGTACGCGCCAACCCCAATCATGTAAGGCAGCTTCACTAAATAAACTACTGCAAATAACGCCGACTAATGCAGCTAATAAGACACCGATATTCGCACCGGTACTGGCAAAAGAAGTAAATAAAGCGCGATGTGCAGCAGGTGCGGTTTCTGCTAAATAAATCAGTGTGCCGCTATATTCACCGCCAATACTGATGCCTTGCCAAACGCGCGTTAGCGTCAATAAGATTGGCGCAAAAATACCAATTTGTTGATAAGAAGGTAGTAAACCGATTAATAAAGTGGGTAGGGTAATCATCAAAATAGATAAACGCAAAGTTTTTGCGCGGCCATATTTATCGCCCAAATAACCAAAAATTAACGCGCCTATTGGCCGGCATAAAAAACCCACGGCAAAAATACTGAAAGTGGCAATTAATGCGGTGTTAGGATCAGTGGTAGGAAAAAATAAACGGCCAAATAACGCAGAAAAAATCGCAAACAAACCAAAATCATACCATTCTAAAATATTACCTAAGCTGCTGCTAGTAATAGAAGACAACGCAGATTTTTTTGCTGGTATGCTCATAGCGAGCACCTTTTTGTTGTTAAGCAGAAGTCCCTGTTTTTGCCCACTTAATATTGCAACCTAAACTCGGTTGTTGTTTATCTGCGGGAAGCGGTGGCTTACCTGCTAATAAGTTATCTAATGCTGCAGATAAATCAGCACCTGTTACCGGCACAGTGTTACCTGGTGTGGCATCATCAAAACGTCCACGATAAACACAAGCTAATTGTTGATCGAAGATAAAAAAATCGGGCGTACAAGCGGCATGATAAGCTTTCGCTACTTGTTGCGTTGCATCATAAAGATAAGGAAAAGAATAATGATATTTTTCCGCTTCAATTTTCATTTTATCAGGCCCATCTTGCGGATAAGTAGCGACATCATTCGCGTTAATCGCAATAAAAACGATGCCTTTGCTTTGATAATGTTGTGCTACTTCTACTAATTTTAATTGAATATGTTTGACATAAGGACAATGATTGCATAAAAACATGATCACCGTGCCAACAGCAGATTTACTCTCTGCAAGCTGCACTGATTGACCAGTACGGGTATCTATCAAATTAAAATCAGGTGCTAGCGTACCTAAAGGAATCATTGTTGAGGGGGTTTCAGCCATAAAATTCTCCTTCTTGAATCGGGGAAACGATAGCGGTTTCTTGTTTGGATTGCAGTATGGCAGAGTGGGTGGGGATAATCAATTGATGGCCTGGCGTCACTTTACCTTCCGCTAACTTGTTAACGACTTGTAATAATTTTTCATCAACACGGAAGCGTTTAGCGATACTGGGTAACGTATCTTTAGCGCGTACCAAATAAATCGTATCACCGGGTTGTAATTGATAATCGGTGTGTGCGGCCTGCGCAATCTCTGTTAGCAATTGTTCTTTGTTCAGCGAAGCATTGTTTGCACTGGATCGCGATGGTTTTTTTTGCTTTGCAAGCATGGTAGCCATTGATGGTTTCTTTTTATTTGTCGGTTGTTGCATTAGTTCATTTTCTTCTGACAATGTATGTCCATGTTGTGAGGGAATTAATAAATTGGTATGGCGTTGTAAACGATTATTGCTACTTAAATAATTTAATTTGCGAATTTCATGCGGGGTCGTGTTAAATTTTTTGGCGATGGAATCGACTGTATCGCCGGTTTTAGTCTGATAATGTAACCAATTGATTGGTGAATTATATGGTGATTTAGCCAGATTTTCAGTGAATTGTTGCACGTGTTCAATCGGTAATACCAATTTATACGGGCCTTTTTTCGCAGTGGAGGAACGATTAAACCCCGCATTTAATTGC
>DATAXC010000117.1:0-7958 GCA_036266895.1 Gammaproteobacteria bacterium | reverse complement strand
TGGATAAATCGCAATGCCAATACTAAAGGTGGAAGAGACGTTAAAGCCATTGCTTGGTAAAGGTAGCGATAAATTATGTAGGATTTTGTCCACTACGTTATTAATCAGTGGCTTTTCTTTGATATTGCTCAAGCAAACAATAAATTCATCGCCGGCAATACGTGCGGCAATATCGCTATCCGTCAGAGAGGCTTTTAATTGTTGGGCGGTGTGTATTAGAAATTGATCACCGACATCATGGCCAAACGTGTCATTGATGTCTTTAAATTTATCTGCGTCAATAAATAAAATAACCAGGCCGCTATTGTCTCTTTCAGATTTGGCAAGGATATTGCGTAAAATTTCGCTGAATAATAATCGATTCGGTAAGCCGGTTAATAGGTCATAGTAAGCCAATTGCTTTAAGACTTTTTCTTCTTCACGCATTTTGCTTTCTGTTTCCCGTTGCGACTTGATTTCAGAATATAAATTCTTATTTAATTTAGAAATACGCTCTAATTCCTCGGTGCGTAGATAAATACGGTGCCGTAATTGCTCTTGGGTCAGTTCAATGATTTCCATTAAGTCATTCATGGCATGGACCATGTCTTCTAGCTCGTCTTTGCCAGTGATGGTTAATCGATTAGAGAAATTACTTTCGGAATGAATCTTTACCACTTGGCTGCTGACATTAATCACCCGATCGAGTACAAAGATTTTTAATAAATACCAGATAGAAGCGATGAAAATAATGCCAATACTGATAACGATAGCCAGGTAACCATTAATAGTTTTAATCCCTTGTTGGTATAAGATACGCGGCGTGGTGACACTGAGAATGGCTAATGGATTGTGATTGATATCTTTAATCAGGGTATAGCCGGTGATGGTATTTTCATTTAAAGCAGCGATGTAATAACGGGAACCCTGCATGAGTGCCGTATAAGCGGTTTGTAATAGCTTATCATTGGTGTGCAAGGGCAGCGGAAAGAAACCGACCTGCATGTTGACAATCTCAGATAATTCCTTCAATTGTTCGTTAGTAAAGAAATAACCCATGACAATGGTGCCATGACTAGGGCCTTTACCGTGGCTGGTAAGAATGGGTAATGAGCTTAATACCACATAGCCATTGCCTAATTTCATAATACCCATTTTGTTGGAATTAATATCAGTATGTATAATTAATGATTTATTTGCTTCAAGTGACGTTAATAAGTCTTGCTGAATAGGAACAAAGATTTTTTTACTTGAATCGTAATCTAAACCATAAAATAATTTGCCGGTAGTATCAAAAAATAGGATTAAATTAACTTTAATACTGGCAAGAGAAGTGATAGTTAAATTCGATTTAACAAAGGCTTCATTTTTGTTTTCCATAAAATGATAAGCATCATCCCAAGAAGACCAATCTCTGTTTAGTGTATCTACCCCGGACATCATGCTGCTCAAGGTTTTTTCGGTCTGATTAACGTCTTTAATGATGGATTTGTTTTCTTGTGCTAGATAATCATTGATGAGGGTGGATTTAGAATAAATAAAAATGCTTAAAGAGATAATTGCCCACATCCCAGCCAAAATAAGTAATACTTTTGAACGTAATTTCATGGGTAAGTCCTTTTAAGTGATTTCTAAGAATAGCATGATTATTCAACTTGCGAATAGCTTCTGCTACACTAGCGGCATTTCATCTATTAGGAATTCATTATGTTAATACAACCAAAAGTTCGAGGATTTATCTGTACCACCGCCCATCCAGTCGGCTGTGAAAAAATGGTAGCTAATCAAATTGATTACGTTACGGCACAAGGCAAGATTACGGGCCCTAAAAATGTATTAGTTATTGGCGCCTCAACTGGTTATGGCTTAGCTAGCCGTATTGTGGCAGCTTTTGGCGCTGGCGCTAATACCATTGGTGTATTTTATGAACGGGAAAGCGAAAGTGAAGATAGGCCAGCTTCTGCAGGGTGGTATAATGCCGCTGCTTTTGAAAAAATGGCCCATGCAGCACATTACTATGCAAAAAGTATTAATGGCGATGCTTTTTCTCATGAAGTGAAAGAACGTACCGCGCGGTTAATTGAACGTGATTTAAAACAGGTCGACTTAGTGATTTATAGCCTTGCTTCGCCGCGTCGTGTCCATCCGGATACGGGTCAGATTTATTCGTCGGTGTTAAAGCCAGTAGGTCAATCTTTTCAAGGCAAAACCGTTGATGCGATGCGAGGTGAAGTCAAAGAAGTGGTGATTGAGCCGGCTAGCAGCGAAGAAATAGCGAATACAGTGGCGGTGATGGGTGGTGAAGATTGGGAAATGTGGATTGATTTTCTGTTACAGCGCGGATTATTGGCAGAAGGTGCCAGTACGGTTGCTTATTCTTATATTGGGCCCGCTATTACTTTTCCGATTTATAAAGAAGGAACGATTGGTAAGGCAAAAGAACATTTAAAAGCGACCGCGGATAAATTAAACCAGACACTGAAGCCGATTCACGGTCACGCCTTACTTTCTGTAGATAAAGCAGTAGTGACACAAGCGAGCAGTGCGATTCCAGTCGTGCCATTATATATTTCTTTATTATTTAAGATTATGAAAGAAAAAGGTATTCATGAAGGTTGTATTGAACAAATCTATCGTCTTTTTAATGAGCATTTATATACGGCTACGCCAAAACCAAGAGATGCGGATGGTTGTGCACGACTAGATGATTTGGAAATGCGCCCAGATGTACAAGAAGCTGTGATGACATTATGGCCGCAAGTCACCACCGAGAATTTACTGCAATTGACTGATATACTGGGTTATCGAGAAACGTTTTATCAACTGTTTGGTTTTCATGTACCGGGGGTAGATTATACGGTTGATATTCAACCGACAGTGAAAATTGAATCGTTGGCATGAGGTAATGGATCTATGTCCTAGGATGGCACAATGAAGATAGCAGGGTTTCACTGTTGGCTTTTATTAATGCTTGCTCTGCTTTTGACAAGCTGTATGGATGTGGCCATGACCGGCGCGCAAGCCGTTTATAACCGGCGCAGCATTCAAAGCGGCGTAACGGATCAATATATTACTATGCAAGCGCATAAAACTTTACAAGTGGACCATGACCACTTTAAAGATACGAATATTGTTATTGCGACTTACAATCAAGAAGTGTTATTGACCGGCCAAGCCCCAGCCAGTTGGCAGCGTAAAAAAGCGGAACAATTAGTGAAACAAATTCCAGAGGTGAAAGAAATTCATAATTTAATTGCAGTGGCACCGGTTGCTTCTACGGTGACGAAATTAAATGATGCGTGGATTACCACAAAAATAAAAACGAAGTTAATTGCATCCGACGAAGTGGATGTATCGCAAATCAAAGTGTTGACTGAAAACGGTAATGTCTACTTAATGGGGATTTTGCAACCTGAACATGCGGCAGCAGCGGTTGAGTTAGCAAGTAATACTGATGGTGTGCAGCGGGTGGTGAAGATATTTTCCTATATTAGGGTCACGAAAAAGTTGTAGGTGTTTTGTTTATTCTCCTAATATGTAAACGGCCGTCTTTGGTCAAGGTTCAATGAAAAGCCCCTCTCCCCTTGTGGGGGCTTTGTTGAATAAATCAACATGCTGGAGTTTTTGCCTCTCCCCTTGTGGGAGAGGCCGACGCCGTTAGGCGGCGGGTGAGGGGCTTTTTGCCAAACCACGAACGGTTACTTTATACTACCTCACGCTCATCAAACACAAAACAGCCGCCCTGATAATGCTTGTCTTTCTCTCCCACTTCAGCAAAATAATTCAAAATGCCGCCTTCTAATTGATATACTTCATTAAACCCTTGTTGCAACATATAAAGCGCTGCTTTTTCACAACGAATGCCGCCAGTACAAAACATCACAATCGGTTTGTCGCGCTGGATGTTCGCAGCAGCAATAGGGAATTCAGTAAAATGTTGGATATGCGGATTAATCGCACCAACAAAACTACCTTGTTGTATTTCATATTCATTGCGTGTATCCAACAAAGTCATTTCGCGTTGTTCATCTAGCCATTGTTTGAGTAGCGTAGGCGTGATGCTCGGCGCACGGGTTTTTTCAGGATGAATATCTGGTTGTCTTAAAGTAATAATTTCTTTTTTAATTTTTACTTTTAAGCGTTGAAAAGAAAATTTATCTGTCACTTGTTCTCGAAAAGAAATCTTGGAGAAACGAACATCAGCTAGTAATAAAGCTTGCAGGGCTTGGCTATTTTCTATCACACCAGAAAGATTTAAATTAATGCCCTCTGCGCTTAATAAAATTGTTCCTTTCAATGCCAATTGTTGCGCATGTTGAAAAAAATAATCTCGTAATGCCGATAAATCAGTTAACGTTACAAATTGATAAGCAGAAAAATGTAAAAATGACATGATGATTATTCCGTTCTACAGTATGTTCATCTTAACTGACACTACACTGTAATTGATTAATATGTGCTTGATCATGTTCCCCGGGTATTAACGTTCCAGTAATCGTGAAAGTTTGGCCGGTATTAACGGTTACTTTACAGGAATCCGGCATTTTTTGCCGCGTTAACCGCATTGAGTTTAAATTGGTCACAAACATGTTTCTTACTTCAATCGGGCGGTGTATAGTATAAATCTTATCTTTTACGGTAGCCGCATGCATGCTTAGGCAGCCGATACTAGGTAAACACAAGAAATAATGTTTTTGTTGTTCGATCCCACGAATGTTCATTTTGATTTGCGTGACCTGGCTATTGGCGTTATCAGCATAAACGCAGGGCAATATGCTTAAGCATATGATTAATAATAATAATATATTTTTTTTCATCAATCGCTCCAATCAATGATTAATTTATGAGCATTGTAATTGATTTTGATTAAGGTAACATTATGAAGAAAATAGTCAATTTATCCTTATTTACCTTATTTTTTTGTAATGTTACCATCATTTAAGGCTGCTATAATATTAATATGATAGATTTTTATAATAACTAAAAATTTATACCAACATTAAAAACAACGAGGGGATTCTAATGGCAAAGAGTAGACCTAGACAAGGTACGGCAAAAAATACGACATTTGGTGGCGAGGCCTTGTATCAGACTAAGATTGCAGAGAGTCAATTTTATGATTTAGCTGATGATAATCACCTTTATCACAATCCTACAGTGCAAAACCAAGCAACGGCACGTGAAAACATCGCAAGCGAGTTGGCGAACGGTACACATAAAGAATATAACGCGCATAACCAAAAACAGCCAATTGATATTTATTATGATGAGAGTGAATTTGGTCAAGATCAAAATGCCGTAAAAGAAACGATGTATGATATTGATAAGCGTGAACGTTATGATAGACATCCTACTGCTCAACATCCTAAGTCGCAAACTTGGAGACATAAAACAAAAAATCGTCAAGTGCTTTCCGAAGTAACCGTTTTTGCTACTGAAACAGGGGATAGGGTTGAACCATTTCCGGTCAGGTTGACAACCGCTTGCGCACCTAATTTTAAAAATCAGGAAAATTCTAAAAATCCGAGCAGCCTTGAAGATGTGAAGACATACATTTCTAATCGGCAATTGAAGACAGAAGAATATTACAACACGATGAAGCTATTGTTTAAGCGAGCACTTAAAACACAAGATGATCAGGGTACTGAAGTTTTCATTCTACCTTTAATCGGTGGTGATGTATATTTACAAAGGTTAGAAAAAAATGCCCAAAGTAAAGCGAAAGATCGTATTTGTTTGGCTTTGCGACATGCATTAGAAGAATTACAACGAGACAAGAGTCTAAAAAATATTAAAGAAGTTGTTTTTTGTTGTCCTAAAAAAGGCATTACAACAAATGACCATTATAATTTAGTACACGACACTTTCTCCCCGCTAACATTTAGCAAAAGCCTTCCCCGATACACTGGTTCTCCCGCAGTTACTGTGACAGATGCGGGTATGTTGGAAGCCGCGCGACAAGCATATAAAAACGGCGCTAAAAATATAGGTATTTTGAATGCGGGCTCAGATCGGACTATAGGTGGTGCATACGCAAAGTGGAATAATAGAAATATTAAGAACAAACAACCATTTCCACCAGCAGAAGAATGTTTATTTACGTTAACTAACGCAGCTTACGTGCAGCCATATAAAAGCAATCCTAATCAGCAGTTACATTTTTCGGCGTACCCTAAAGCGTTACATGCGCATGTTGCTAGTACTGCTCAGCCGGCTTTGGTGTCTATGAAGCAAGATAATCAGTCATGGATTCCCACCCCTACACTTACTGCCAGTCAGCATAGAAAGGATAGAAAGGATAGTAGTATTTTACCTCCTGCCTCATCTTCATCGAGTCGGATTGATAAAAAAGATCAAGCGCCGGATCAAGAATTGTTTGCTGACATCACATCACAAGCAGTACAGCCACCAACAAAACAAGCGGTGAACCCACAAACAGCAGGGCAACCACCATTGCAGCCATCATCTTTGCGTCAACCACGACCTCATCCTTCTAGTTCTTCTAGTGTTTCCCATTCTGCAAACGTTACTCCATTAGATATTAATGAACTTAATAAAGAAAATGCTGAATTAACTGCTCAAACGCAGCAGCAACCATCGGCACCTGCACCGCTACCAAGTGGTAACGCGACAGGCACTCAGGATATAGGCGCTTCTCCTCTACCACAGACGACCGCTATGAATGCTGAAAAAAAAGAGCAATCAGTTGCTAATACACAAAAAACGGTAGAAAATGCTCGATTTTTAAGTTTCATGCAGGCCCATGCAAACAATATTAAAGAGAAGACGATTATAACAAACATAACCACAGAGCCTGTTAGTGGCAGTAAAAGAATATTTTTTGAAAACTCAACCCAGGCAGCGCATTATGCTTGGTATTTGCAACAGTTTGATATTAATGGAGTGTTTGACGACGAAACTAAGTCTGTTTGTATAACTACTGCTGATATAAAAAAGATGGTGAACAAGTCAACATTATCAAGCCCACAACCAGAGGGGCAACCTGCACCTATGCAAAGAAACCAAATGCCACCGCCGAAAACGGTTAATCCATCACTTAATACTTCGCCGCTCAAGAGAAGACGAGACACAAATAACAGCGTAGACGACGACAAGAGTAAAATAATTGCTGAAAATAGACAATTAGATGAAAATGCTAATTTAGAAATGTCTAAGGTTAATCTAAGCAATAGTGACGACAAAAAGGAAGATAAAACCATGCAACATTCACCTCTTACACCAGATGATGAATTGAAAAAAGATGAAGAACACGAAAAAACCCCATCATCATTTTCAGAAATTCCATCATCACCTCCACCAGCACTGCCACAAGGGAGAGCGTCGCTCTTGTTATCGTTAGATGAGAGATTTGCCATACTTGCTGCACGAGCAGCGTATAGAGTCGCTCAAGAACAAGCGGCGGGTGAACCCAGTGTATATCACAAATATGATAGTAATATAGCAGCCCTATCCGGAAAGATAGCGGAGGAACGTAAGAATCATCCAGTTAAACCGGAACCACAACTACCACTTTGGCTTGAGCGGCTGCCGCCGAATGCAAAACAATCTACACCTAATGCGGGTACAATTAATGCGGATACAGTTAAGTATACCTTGCTCTCCCCACCGGATCGTCCGCCATCACCCACACCGGCTCGTCCGCCATCACCGGCTCGCTCGCCATCACCAGACGAACAACCGGGTTCACCAGACAAACAACCAGGTTCACCAAACTACCAACCAAGTTCTACAGTTACAGGGCCGAAAAAAAAATAATTTTGGCAGTAGTAGCTAAGTTTCTTCCCCTCCCGCGGGCGTTGTCGAATAAATACCCTAGAGAGCTTTTGCCTCCCCCCTTGTGGGAGAGGCCGACGCCGATAGGCGGCGGGTGAGGGGTGATTCGTCTCCGCAAGACGCAAAAAGAGGAAGGAAAAGTTTGTTACTCGTGACCGCGTGCGTGCGTGCCGGTGCCCGTTTTT
>DATAXC010000085.1:0-4066 GCA_036266895.1 Gammaproteobacteria bacterium | reverse complement strand
CTCTAGGCGTATTTATTCAACAACGCTCCCACAAGGGGAGAGGCAAAAGCTCTCTAGGCGTATTTATTCAACAACACCCCCGCAAGGGGAGAGGCAAAAGCTCTCTAGGCGTATTTATTCAACAACGCTCCCACAAGGAGAGAGGCAATACGCTTTATTTTTCCTATTTACTCAAACGCCTATTGTCCTCACTCCATAAAATGTTCTGCTACTACCTCACTATCTAACGTTTTAGAAACAGGCTCGGAAAAACACCACCACCATAATGCAAACAACGCGATTAATTTGACAATCACCACCAACGTAATATGTTTACGATACATATTACGGGTTAAAAACAAAAAAACGCTGCGTAATTTAACTAAGATCATGTTCAAGTACTTTCAAGATCAATTCTAATCGTTCAGTGGCAAACACACGGGCTAATAAGCGCAATCGTTCAAAGACAATATTGCGTCTTAAGAATAATCCCGCCATCGCATTATCTGGAGAATTATTTTCTTCGGCATACATCAATAATTTTGAGGCGGAACCTGGGTCTATCGTGTCGATAGATTGCAATAAACGTAAGATACGCGATGTCTTAATGTGCGCACAAACGGTGACAAATTCCTTTTCTTTGCCCAGCTCAAAATTAGTCAGACCGTCTAACGTGTCCCCCAGTTTTTGTACGGCGCTTTCTAATGGCGGGTCACCATCTAAGGTGAAGTTTTCTACGGTTTCCATGAACGATACCACCCGATAAATCATCGGATCTTCATAGTTTTTCCAAAATTCGTGGGCGGCGGTTAAATCTAATTTTGGCATAGCTGTTTAGTCCTTCCGTTGCTAGTTGTAATTTTGCATTATCTCATATAATAATACTATGATGGTATTATAAGGCATGCTCAAATGGCTATCCTTGATATTTTTAAGATTTCACGCAAAACCTTCTTCAACCCGCGCGGGTGGCTCGACTATGACTCGTTAAAGGTACAAAATCGAACCATTTGGCAAGTAATAAGGGCTAATTTTTCCGTTGCCAAGCCCCGCAGAGAAGAAACCTTCGAAGCTGCTGTACAACGTTTAAAGCTCAATGAAGCGGATATTCATGAATCGATCCGACAATATCATCTCTATGCCAGTTTATTTTTGGCGATTGGTCTAGTGGTTTTTATCTATTCTTTCTATGTGTTGTTTTTATATGCAGTGTTGAGTGGCTTTTTATTGGGGCTAGTCAGTGCCGGCTTACTGCTGAGCCAAGCTTTCAAATATAGTTTTTGGGCTTGCCAGATGAAAAAACGTCGATTAGGCGTCACCTTGATGGAATGGAAGCGTGATTTACTGGGTGACAAAAAGGGTAGCGCCTCATGATTAATTTGTTCGATATCTCTTCCAACGATAGGTCTATTTACTACCTGAACATGATTTTTGGCTCGATGAGCGGCATTATTCCTGGTGGTGGTGGGAATACGGCTACCTTACTGGGCACTATGTTTCAAACCTTTAATACTGTGGTATTAGCGGTTGGTGCGATTATTGTTATTTATGTCACGATTGTTAGTGTATTAGCAACTGCCCATGAAGGCGAATTCATGGGTAAAAAATGGAATAATATTTGGATTCCGATTCGTACCGTATTGGGTATTGCAGCGTTAGTGCCAGTAGCAAACGGATATTCTGGTTTGCAATTGATTATGATGTGGGTGATTGTTCAAGGTATCGGTGCCGCAGATACTTTGTGGACATCGGCATTAAGCTTTATAAATAATGCCGGTTCTGCTTATGCACAGATGCCAGTACCGAGCGCAGGGTCCAACCAAGCATTTGCTGGATTGTTTCAAGCTTTGGTTTGTGATGCCACGTCTCGTATGAATGTCCCAACCCCGAATGATGGTGGTGCTGGCTATTTTTGTTACGATAAATCGCAATCCGGTTCCGCGGGTACTTACTGTAGCGGAGGCGGAGGGTATACGCCTTTTCCATCTGGTGCAACCGCTTATAGCCTAGGGCCAAATGGTGCGTGTGGTACGCTAAAATTATGTGATCCAAGTAGTTGCGGCGATGCTTCTTCATTGGCGTGTATGGCATGCCAAGCGCAAGGTCCTGCTGTTGCAGCAGTGGTGAGTGTGCTTGGGCCCATTGCGGTTAGTTTGGCGCAAGCAGATTATACTTATCGACAATTTGTTACGGAGTCATATAGTACGCCGAATAATTCTGATTGGTCGTGGGTTTATACTTATTGCAGTAAAGCCAGTCCAGCAATACCGCAAGATGAATGTTGTGTCAGTGGTTCTACGTCAACACCGAATAAAACTTGCAAATCAGGCAGCACTTTTTTTCCAGCGAATGGCGATAATACACAAAATGCCAATAATGATGCGGTCACTAAATTGTTTTGGCCTTATGCACCGGGTTTAGGGGCACTGGTGGGTGCGGAAGACATTCTTTCACTTGCCGGTCAATCGTATACAGCAGCGATGAATGATGTGTTTACCGAATATCTTTCTCAGCAGGGACAAAACGATGTCGGTAGCGAATTACAAGATGCGCAAAATGATGGTTGGTTTTTTGCGGGTGCTTACTATTATGAAATTGCCAGTATGAATGGTCAGAATCAAGCTGCTTCTATGCCTCAAATTGACTTTACCCCTAACGATCCTGCTTCTGAACCTTCTAATACAATGGCTAGTTATCGTAATAATTATCAAGCAGCCAGCCAATTACTTGGTGCTTCGCAAGAAGCGGGCGGCGATACGTCTTCTTTGTCGGAGAGTGTGCCGCAAATGTCGGGTATGAATTCGGCAGTCACTTCAACGTTGACTGATGTGAATAACGGTTTTACTGCGACAGTCAATCCGAGTAGCGGGACGAATCCGTTAATTGCCTTACATGCTTGGGGATATGCTTTATTATTAGCGGCTGAGGTATTGTTTCTGGCGGTGGTTGCAGCTGCGTTTATCATGTTTATATTGGGATATTTTAATATTTGGGTGTGGGGATTTGGCTTTTTCAGTCCCGCTGGTCCGGCGATGATGGGTTTGTTTTTCATTTTAATTCCAGCTTTGGTGGCGTTAATAGGATTTTTAGTCGCTGTGGGCGGCTTATTAGGCATTTATACGCCATTAATCCCTTATATGATTTTTACTTTTGGTACGATTGGTTGGTTGACCTCAACCATTGAAACGATGGTCGCTGGTCCGTTAGTGGCACTAGGTATCTTAAGCCCAAGCAATAACCATGAATTGCTCGGTGCAGCAGGTCCAGGTCTGATGTTGTTATTCAATGTGTTCTTACGACCAAGCTTAATGATTTTTGGCTTAATGGCCGGTATGTTAATGGCCACTGTCGTCGTCGATATGATTAATAGCATGTTTTGGAATATGGTTTGGAATTCTGGCTTGAATCCAAATGTGAATATATTGGCATGGATCTTATTTCTGATTGCCTATGTGGTATTAATTCTTGGCGCTTTAAACAAAGCCTTTGCTTTAATTTATATTTTGCCGGAAAACGTCATGCGCTGGATTGGCGGCCAAGGTGAGAAATATGGTGAAGAAGGCGCGTTGGGCGAAGCGAAGAGAGGCTTTGATAGCGCTTCTGGCGCTGTCGGCAGCACCATGCAGGGCGGCGGTGAGAAGATGAGCGACTTCATGGAAAAACGCAGGAAGAAAGCCGAGAAAGCGATGAAGAAGCAGAAAAAAGGCGCTTCAGTCAAGGGAACTGGCGGTGGTGGCGAAGAGAAATAGTAGAAATAGTAGTAAGTGAGAGTGGTCAATGGCGTCAACGGTTACAATATAGTTTATGAGTTTATGAGTTTATGCAGTATGTAGCCAGTCTTCCATTGTAAGTGTTCACGGCTGTTCTCTGTTGAATAAATATCCTAGCGTTTTTTGCCTCTCCCCTTGTGGGAGAGGCCGACGCGCAAAGCGCGGCGGGTGAGGGGTGATTTTATGAAAAGTATATATTTATAGGCTATAAATTATATGTTTTTTCTAAATTAGAATAGATTTTGATATTATGGTATTGGAAGAACACCCCTCACCCGCCGCCTAACGGCGTCGGCCTCTCCCACAAGGGGAGAGGC
>DATAXC010000082.1:0-4200 GCA_036266895.1 Gammaproteobacteria bacterium | reverse complement strand
AATATTATATTATTAGAAACATACCCCTCACCCGCAGCAGAGTTTACCCCGCACTTGTTGCGGGGCAGCGGCCTCTCCCACAAGGGGAGAGGCAATGCTCTTCGCTTTCCTCATTTATTCAACAATGCCCCCGCATCAAGTGCGGGGTAAACGCCGAGCGGGAAAGGGTCATTACTGCATTCATGCAACAAACCCATCCGGGATGATAACATGCGCTATCAATTTTTCTAAAACGACCACAACCACAACGATAAAACGATATTACTTCTTTTTACCTTTTTTTATCGCACGTTTTTCTTTCAAACTTTTAGCTGGTTTTTTCTTTACTTCTTTTTTAGCTTCTCTGGATTTTCCTGTTGACTTACCCATAGATCAATCTCCTGTATTTTAAGTAATAACTCATTGAACTCATTGGATAATATGGCACTGTTTAATTTAAAGCGCAATTATAAATATCACAGGAGAAAGCTTGATTTTAGCCATAAAAAACTATATTGTGCAACATATTTTCTACTTTGGAGAAACCGCCATGCGATCGTGTGCAGATACTCATATTTAAGCGGTAGTCGTCCCATTAAACGTCCGCCAAAAACCCAAAAAGAATTAGAAGAAAGCGGCTATTATCGCGCAACTAAGCAGGCGATTGCACAATTGGATTGGGACCCTACGTTTGGAGAAAAAGCGATTGCTGCTAGGAATAGAGCTATGGGTAAAAAATAAGGGGGGGGGTTAATGTGGGACTCCGAGTTTTTATACCTCTCCCCTTGTGGGAGAGGTCGACGCGCGAAGCGCGGCGGGTGAGGGGTGAGAACTTGAAATATACCCCTCACCCGCAGCAGAGTTTACCCCGCACTTGTTGCGGGGCAGCGGCCTCTCCCACAAGGGGAGAGGCAAAAACGCTAGTATTTATTTACTCAACACCCCCTCATCGCCCAAACGTATCCTTCACACTCACTACAACATCCGCTGCTGCTTTTTCTTCCTCTTCAACATATTGCAAACGCTTCAGCCGCAACACACCATTCCCTGTTAACACTTCTATCATGCCATCTCTTTTACCTATGATTCTGCCGGGTACATTACCAACATAGGTCTCAACTTTATCGGGCAATGCCGCTTCCCAAATTAAAACTTTTTCTCCTCTTAACGTGGTATACGCACCTGGAAAAGGATGGGTCAATCCACGAATCAAATTGTATATTTGCATCGCTGACAATTGCCAATTGATTTCGCCATCTTCGGGTGTACGTTTACAAGTATAAGTCGCTTCTGCTTCATCTTGTACTACACTTTTTACTTTTTCAGCTTGGAAAGTCGGCAAATTTTTAACAATAATTTCTTCATATAATTTTATTATTTTTTCATCAACGGTTTTAGCCGTATCTGTAAGCGTAATATCAGTAGCCAATTGGTCAATGATCGGGCCAGAATCAACGCCATCGGCAATATAAAAAAGTGTCACGCCGGTTTTGGTTTCGCCATTAATAATTGCCCAATTCATTGGTGCAAAACCGCGGTATTTCGGCAACAAAGAATCATGCATAATGAATGTGCCTTTTGTCGGGATGCTGTAAGCTGCTTTATTAATTAAATAACGCCAGCCAATAGCAAAAGCAATATCCGGTTTGATTTGTTGCAACACATTTGCATACTCTGCGGGTTTTACATCTGTTGTATAAAAGATCGGAATATTGTGCTCTTTGGCCAATGCAGTCACTTTTGGATGATATTGATCTTCGTGCGGATCTTCAATTAGGCATAATATACCGCTGATCTCGGCTTGTGTCGTGAGCAGTCTTTTTAAAACAGCATGGCCTCGGCGTGAACCGAGAAATAAAAATATTTTCATTGGATAGTTTTCCTGTTAATAGGTTTACCCCCCACCCCAGCCCTCCCCCGCAAGGGGGGAGGGAGTATTTCATCTAGCACCCCAACCTCCTCTCACAAGGGGAGGGGGTTTTTCATCTAGCACCCCAACCTCCTCTCACAAGGGGGAGGGAGTATTTCATCTAGCACCCCAACCTCCTCTCACAAGGGGGAGGGGGTTTTTCATCTAACGTTTCAATTCATTATACTCCCCCTCCCCCCTTGCGGGGGAGGGCCGGGGTGGGGGGTCTGTAAAAAAACAAAAAGGATTATTTTGTCAACAATTGCAAAGCCAACGTACCGCTGCGGCCATCAATTTCGCCTTGCGCTAAATCGCAAATTGGAACCTGAGTTCTATCTGCTAAAAATTGCTGTGCGATCTCTTCTACTTTTATAAATTTCACTTGGTTAGCTTGTGCTTTTTGTAAAAATGCTTTAAACCAAGCCAAATATTTCATACCTTCTATTTCGGCATGCGTAGTAAAAATATTCGGGGTATCTTCTCTTAATCGGCTCAAATAAAAATCGGTTAATTGTGCTAATGGATATTCTGGTCGACCGATTAATTCATCTAACGTAGGTAAATTAGTGGGTATTTGTAACGTATTAAATACCCTATCACCCACTCGCGGAAAAAAAGGCCGCACACCGCGCGTATCACTGCCATATAATAATTGCGCATCATCATACGCCGCTAAACTATGCGCATTCGCTTGCCATCCGGCAGCACCCGCTGTTTTAGCGGAAAAACCAAAAATATTTTGAAATGCGTTGCGTGCTTTGGCAAATTCAGCAAAAACTTCTGGCTGCGTCATCTTTGCTAAGCCATCTTGCCAACGAATATGGTCGTAACAATGAATCCCTACTTCATGACCCGCTTGTTGAACAGCGCGCATCACTGCTTGATTACGTTTACCAATATGCGGACCAGGCAATAACACACCATTCAGCAACGTGCGCACCCCATAAATACTAACTATACTGCTGCGGCTCACTTTTTTTAAAAATCCTGGCCGAAAAATACGTTTAATCGCACGGCCGGTATTATCTGGACCTAATGAAAATAAAAAAGTTGCTGGAATAGCTAATTCAGCAAATAATTTTAATAATTGCGGCACACCGATGCGCGTTCCACGATCAGTATCAACATCAATTTTTATCGCAATCGTTTTGATTGACATGCAATAACTCTCTTATAATTTTTCTACTGTATCCCGCACAATAAAAAATGGTCGTTGCCGCACTTCTTTATAAATACGGCCAATGTATTCGCCAACAATACCTAATCCCATCAAACCCACGCCAATTAAAAAGTAGAGAATGGCAAACAAAGTAAACATACCTTCTGCTTCTGGCCCAATAAATAAACGACGAATAAATAAATACATCACAAACAGTGTACTCAGCAAAGAAACAATCATGCCAAACACCGTAAAAATTTGCAGCGGCACTAACGAAAACCCGGTCATCAAATCAAAATTTAAGCGTAATAATTTATATAAATTATATTTTGATTCTCCGGCCACTCGAGAACTATGGTCTACTTCGACTTCAGTTGGATTGCTGGCATAACTATAAGCGAGCGCAGGAATATAAACGCTAGATTCTTTACTTTCGACGACAGCATCAATGATGTGGCGTTGATAGGCGCGTAACATACAGCCTTGATCACTCATGATAATCCCGGTAATGCGGGCGCGAATCGCATTATTGATGCGTGAAGCATGGCGGCGGAACCAGGTATCTTGTCTATTTTTACGAATGCTGCCGACATAATCATGCCCGGCTTCAATTGCTTGCATCAGTTTCGGGATTTCTTCTGGTGGGTTTTGTAAATCTGCGTCTAGGGTAATCGTAATTTCACCGCGAGCACGCTCAAAACCAGCGATAATCGCCATATGTTGACCAAAATTGCCATTAAAATGCACAATTCTTATATTTTCTGGCCGTCTATTATGCAAATCATTCAAAATCGCTTCGGTGGCATCTTTGCTGCCATCATTCACTAAAATAATTTCATAAGGTTTACCGTATTGGTCTAGTGTTGTAGTCAAGCGGGTATAGAGTTGCTCTAAGTTATCGGCTTCATTATAGACCGGTACCACGATACTGATGTATGGTTTATTGTTGGTCATGCGGTGTTATCTCGTTATTGGGGTACGTAGAGAGTGTAGGATATCATCTCTTAAAAAACCGTCAATGGTTGGTTGGACTTAGTCGTAAAATCTATTGCATGAAAACACGCCCTCTCCCGCCAATGTTGGGCGACTTCGCAGATTGTTGGGCTTCGCGTTGCTCAGCCCAACCTACGGGCTATGGGCATGAATGTAGGTT
>DATAXC010000081.1:0-2215 GCA_036266895.1 Gammaproteobacteria bacterium | reverse complement strand
AAAATGCTATTTTCTGTTGCCTCTATCCATTCTTTATTCCTATTATTAAAATAATTGAAACCATCCAATTTGGAAATTGGTTCAAGTTTTTTTTAAGTTGTGATTTATCCCGTTTCGATAGAATCTTTTTACATTTGGCTATCATTTCATCCGTGACATTATCCTTGCCAATATGGCGTAACGCATTGACGACTCTGATGACATTTACGCTGAGAGGCGCTCTATTTAAAAATTTCGAATGGCTTAGTGTAATATGAGATTTAGCAATTTTTTTCTGAGCGGAATAACCTGAAGTTATATAGGCGGGCGTTGCTGGTACCTGATTATCTAGCCCTAATTGATTTGCTAATTGCGCACCACTTGGCTGAATAACATCCCCAGATTTTGCTGCTACTGCTTTAACAATAGCGTCGGCATCAGCAGAAAGTGTACCTAGCTTATGGTGTCGTATTACGAGGCGCTAAATCAATGAAACTTTTAGGCGTAAATACCCATCCGTGCTGTTTGGCACGTATTCTTCGCAGAATACTGTCACTTGTCGATTTCATATCTAGCCTATGTAATAAAATTGCTATAATAAACATTACATAATAATTGACAATTAAGTATTAACACATTGATTTATTTATATTTAAACAAATTAAATGATTTTAATACCTTAGCATTATTATATCAGGCATTATTTTATACAAAATAGGCATTCTACTTTAAAATAATTCTTGGATGATGTTATTAGGATCAAGCCCCAATATAAAGTACAATCACCCACCAAGCCTCCAGGGCACAGACAAATATTATCAAAAAGGATTCGCCATGTTTTTCAATCCCATTTCCGAATTAGAAAGCGTTATTCTTGAATTGAGTCAACTGTTCTCCGCACACCCGGAGCAAAACCGTTTTGCGCATGCCTTGATTGAGGTGCTGGGGAAAATCTCCAGCGAGGATTTGATAACAGAGATGACACAAGAATCAAAGCGCGATCTAGAACACAGAGAACATCAAAAGCAACACAAAGAAAGAAAAGCGAAACAACTGGAACAACTCAATACTCTTATTACAGAAAAAGATTTCAGTAACGTCATCGAACAAAAAGAAGAAAACATTAATGACGACGAGGAAAAACCTATCTCTGGCTGGGAAGAAATGCTGAGACAGCTTTTTCTGGAAGAGAACCACTTAACTGAATTACCACGACGTAAAAAGAATGAAACTCTGCCACCCCTTTTACATGAAGATAAAATTCAAAAAATTATTTTCTGGTGGGGTCAAATTAAAGCGAGAGTGACAGCCCAGAATAAAGAAGCTTTTCTTCGAGTAAAACGATTAGCTGCAGTAACTTCTCTATTTAAATTCCAGGCTTTTAATCATTCCACTGTCAGTCAATTTTTTGATGTGTCACTCGACTTTATTGAACAAGTCACTTCAGCGCTCTACATGCTTAAGAAGAATAATGATTTATGTTTTAAAAATTTTGTAGCAACAGATGCTGACTTCCAACTCATCTTTACTCATCCCGAAAAAGCTGAAGCATTAGTTTCCGCACTTTACTGGTTAAACGAACATGATATTTTAAATGATCATAACCGTGCAGTGATTGCAGCTGTTTCAGAATCAAATCTTCATTTGCTTGAAATATTCTACCACCATAAAACCTCAGATGCGGATAAAGCCATCGTCGGACAAGCGATTATAGATTCGCTCTCTTCTTTCCCTAAAGTTAACGTACAAATTAAAGGGGAAGACGCGGACATTAATCCAGCCAGCACTAAGATAATTCAAGGATTGCAAGTTGATTCACCAACCCCGTTTCGCGTAAAAAAGGCTGATTTAAAGCTAATATTATCCCATTTTGAACGCATCGAAGATGCTAACTTTGTCAAAGCAAACATTTTATATGACTTATTAAATCATTCTGATGAATTCACACCTTGCTTAAACGTACCCCAAGTGATGGAGTTAAAATGGTTGGCGGAACGCATGAAACAACAATCCAACCTTCTTGAGAGCTTGTTCGGCGCCGAAAGAGCAGATTATCTAAAGGACCTACACGGTCATCATTATGCGATCGATTCACTAGCCACCTTTTATCTTAAACCAGAGCACTTTCCTAAAATCTATGAGTCAATGCGTGTTAGCGTTCGCTGCAGTATCGTTTTTTTCTCGCACCGTCCAGAGACATACGGCCACCACATCACCTCGCTTGCTATTGTCAAAC
>DATAXC010000026.1:0-2897 GCA_036266895.1 Gammaproteobacteria bacterium | reverse complement strand
CTCTATTAAATTATTTATGGCACTATTATATGCTTCCTCTTCTTTTAAATGAGAACGGATATGACGAAAAACATATTCTCTAGAAAATGGCCTGGATAAGCTAGTGCATAACATATCTATCGAGTTTTTGGAAATATCAATAGTCTCGGCAGGAACAAGAGAATCAAAAAACGATTTATCAACTAAGTTCTCTATAAAGCTATCCTGATAAGGAGAAATTAATCTAAGAAAATTATTTTTTTCATCTATCGACAAACCATTTATCTTTCCTTTTACAAATTCATTAAATTCTGCAGGGCAAGCCGGGTCTTCTTTAAACATGTTTGCCGCCCTTACCAAAAATTGAAAAGTAAAATCGCGCCTAGTTACCACTGCCATTCGTGTATCTTCAAAAATACCCTTTAATTCATACAATTTGTCAGCAACAGTAACAGCACCTAAAAGCTCTCGCACTATACTTTCTTTTTGTGCGCTGCCGCCAGGGATCTGTGTATTCAAGATATGCAGCAATATTTTTTTTAAATCATCTGGATTTGCCTTCACTAATTTTGACAACAAAACATTTTTGGTACTATCTCGATAAAACAATAACTCTAACAATAGTGCGCCATCTGCTTTTGACAAACAGTCCACTAGCAATTGATTAAATCTACCTTTTAATGCTACATCTTTATCCAACGCTGCATAACACTGGTTATTTGAAAAAAACCAAATTAATTGCTGAAATCCTGCTGCGTTCATATCTTGTTGACTAACAGTATTTCGTCTAACCATCATGGTCTCAAATGTTGATAAAAGATTAGTAACTTGCGATTTAATCATTGTTGGAAATTCTTTATCTGCCATTAATTTCCTATTAATATAATCATTATCTTCTTTAACAAATCTAAATAATTCATCAATGCCGATTCTGGCACGATAATTATTACCAAAAACCCCGGGTGACAGCATTTTATCAATCATTGTCGGATGCGCACAAACCACTTCCGCCATCTGTTTATTGCTAGCACTCCAAAATCGATTACTGATATCATCACGAATCCCTACCGCACCTAAAAAACGTTTCCATAACGATCCATTTAAAAGATCTTCTGCTAAGAAATCCGGGGCATCAACCGTTTCTGTACCCGTATAAATAGGCGTCACGGGTACTGCTTTTGCCCAACTGATTAGTTTCGACACTCGCCAAGTCAATTGTTCGCTATAATCGCGAGGTCGACCTGGCGAGCGGGATAGGATATTAGGTAATAATTTTTTTAACGTAGGTATAAAATCCTTAGCCACTGGTATAGAAACAGGATTGCTTTCTTTTGGTAATTTACGTCCATGGCCATCTGCTATACCCGCTATCGTTCCTGATTTCATCGGCGCTAATAATAAGGTAATGTTATCCGTCGAAGCAGCAATGCCAGCTACCGGATCGCCCTGGCAAGCAAATTGGCCTAACGCGGTCGCCATTTCATTTAATTTTATAGGTTTCTTTTTTGTCAATTGGTCTTTAACATATTGTGACATTTTACTTTCAAGTTGCTTATGTGTCATACGTTCCGATAAGCCATCGCACGCGACCATAAACAATACTTCATAACCTTGTTTAGACAGGTTTTTATATTCCTGCAAATCAAGCACTTCAATTTGCGGCTCATGAATCAATCCCAATTTTTCTGCAGTTGTGTCACCAATGGCGCGGGTAATCTCATGCCCCGTCGCCAAACGTGTCCCATCAGCGTTAAGCGCGACTTGACAATTATCAGCACTCGTCTTCAAAACACGTTTTAATTCTGCTTGTGTCTCTGAATACTTTTCATCTTGAATAACTTTATGACGACGACTAATCCGATGTAATTTTGCGAAATCACCATTCGATTTGTTATAGGAAAAAACAAAAACATCGACGTCACCACATGAATAAACATAGGCATTTTGATCATCCATCAACACGCCGCCAACCACTGCACCTGCTTCATTTGCAACTCGATCACGATCTTTTACAATTCGGCCATGATCATGTTGTTGTAGTGCAAACGTTTCTTTTAACAATGCTTTTTTTTGTTCTGGTGAAATAAATGTTTCTCCTGTTGCAGCATTAAGACTTTTTATGTTTGCGATAAAAGCTGCATCTTCTTGATTTGGATTAGAACCTGCGCCATATTTATCCTTACCTACTGTTTGATAGCCAGCAGCGATTATTTCACCTACGTCATTTGCTTGATTTGATTGACGGTTAAGATCTTTTGATCGCGGCGTGGTCGCGATAAACTGAACACCCTCTAATGAACATGCGGCATCCCATAATATCTCGTTTTGACTAAAACGATACTTCTTTTCTAATTCTTTAAATATTTTTTCCGCTTGAGAAAATTCTGCCATCGCTCTTGTATGTAATGATTCTGTAAATTTTAACCGACTATATTGCGGATCATTTTGTATTTCATTAAACGCAATGCCAAGTTTTTGCTGTTGCGCCACCCAGATATTCACGCTTAACTGTGCTTTCTGAACGCTCTGTTTTATATTCTCCAATGCTTGTCGTTGACGGTCGAGACTTTCTCTCGCTGTCTCATATTGAGATGCGCTAATAAATAAATTTTCACCTGTTGCTGTAAGATACGTTATTGGCATTTTTTTCTCTGTTAACAATTAAAATTAAAAAATAAATTTAATTTTTATATTCTCCTATCGAGCCATTACTCCGGATTCCGCCTGCGGCTCCATCCGGGCTACATTTGATATCAAACCCTCTCCCGCCCTTCGGGCACTCCCGCAACAAGTGCGGGACGGCGCCGTCCCGTAAACGGGGGAGGGGATAATAGATGGGTCAAAGTTTTTTCTTTCGATAATACAATGAATTCGGATTTTATCCCCTCCCCCACTTGTGGGGGAGGGTGCCCGAAGGG
>DATAXC010000021.1:0-11574 GCA_036266895.1 Gammaproteobacteria bacterium | reverse complement strand
CCCTTCAATATACTAAATTTGTGCGGATACCTCAGAGCGGCCGTGAATAGTTACATTGATTGAATTAATTTAATATTTTCTTAAGCTAAGAAAGGTAAAATATTTTACATCTTATTTTTATCAAAAGAGAAATCTATGCCTAAATACACATTTAGCGAAGAAAGTGACGGTAATGAATCTGGTTATGAAAGCGATGATGGAACCGAGTACAAGTACAAACAGCGACTTAAAAATGGTAGTTATGCTCATGCAAGACTTTTTAAATCCACCAACGGTCAAAAAGCAAAAGTAGTATTAAACCCTCGATGCTGTTTAGACCATCTTGAAGAAGCTGAAACTATCCGATGAAACGCCGATCGCTAAAAGAAGTATGGATGTATTCTCCCTAGGTTATATGATGGGTCGTATGCTTAGGAATCCTGTCCCTACTGCTGATTTATTTCAGCTGATTGCAGCATGTAAAGAAGAAAACCCAGATAAGAGACCAAATTTAGATGAATTGGAACAGCAGCTTAATAAGCTTTTACTAAGCACGGAAATGCGATTGATTAATAGTGTTGTATAAATATTTCTTAGTCAGTAAGTGAGTGGCTTTGACATGTGCATGCCCATTGTGGATATCCAGGATTTTTAGATAATATGGACGTTAAAATTAAATATTATCTATCAACTTGCTCGCACCAATCCTAAACGTTGCCTTACTCACCCAATTCGCACCCATCACCTGTTCAGCTAACGCAACATATTCGGCAGCTTGTTGCCATTCGCGCACACCGCCCGAAACTTTGAAGCCAAGCACGCGTTTTAATTGCGGTGTCAATGCTTTGATTACTGATAACATTACCACAGCAGCGGTTAAGCTGGCACCTTCACCCACTTTACCGGTAGACGTTTTGATAAAATCTGCACCCGCAGTTAAAGCGATGTTGCTGGCTTCCGCAATGCGCTCAGGGGTTTGTAATTGGCTGGTTTCTAAAATGACTTTTAACAAAACAGCTTCACCACAAGCTGTTTTACAATCTGCAATAAAACGCTGTGCATAAGCTGTATCACCAGTGAGCAAACGTTGATAAGGAAAAACCACATCTATTTCTTGTACACCATCTGCTATCGCATCGTTGATTTCAATTAATACTTCATCTAATGCGGTAGTGCCTTTCGGAAAATTTGCCACGGTCGCCACTTTAATCGGCGTTTGTACAAATTCATTTGCAGCCATGCGAACAAAAGCGGGATAAATACACACTGCAGCAACGTTACCCTGCGGTGTATAAGCCTTTTGTAAAAAGGTAGCAACACTGGTTTCGGTATCGGTATCATTCAGACTGGTTAAATCAATTAAAGGAATTAATTGCTGGATGATAACAGGCGTGATAATCACAGGTTTTAAAGTTTCTAGTATGGTTTTAATCTGATGGTCCCATTGCATTGGCAATCCTCTTCTTTATATCGCTTTAATGCAAATCATTAGCTTCTTGAACGAATTGCGGAATTAATTTAGTCAGGGTACGTGCAGTAATTTTACCATAATGTAAGGTTGCTTCATGGGTGATTTTTTCTTTGCTGAGACCTGCTGCTAAATTGGTAATCGCAGCTAAACAAGCGACGCGCATGCCGCAATGTCTAGCCAAAATCACTTCGGGTACCACCGACATACCGACTGCATCTGCGCCCCATTTTTTAAAAGCGCGAATTTCTGCTGGTGTTTCAAAAGAAGGGCCTAAAGTAGAAATATACACACCTTGGTGTAAAGTGATTTGTTGCTGTTTGGCAATATCACGCAATAAATCTTGCAAACCCGGATCATAAGCATCTTCCATCGCGACAAAACGTGGGCCGATCGTTTCATCATTCACCCCTACTAATGGATTGCCAGGATGTAAACTAATGTGATCGGTAATCATCATGATTTCACCTGCACCCACTTTTTCTTGCAAAGAACCGGCTGCGCAAGTAATCAGAACCATATTACAGCCTAAACGTTTTAAAATGCGGATTAAAATGCGAATGGGCGCGTAAGAAACACCTTCATATAAATGTAAACGGCCACGTAAACAAACCACTGGGATGCTGTTTAAATGTCCCATTGCTAATAAAGAAGAGTGGCCTGCTACGCTACCACCCGTTAAATGTGGAATGGCTTGATAGGGAATAACCACGGGATTAACAATTTGTTCGGCTAATGAAGATAAACCAGAGCCTAAAATCATCCCGATTTTAGGTGCAAAGTTTTTGGGTACATAACGCTGAATTACTTGCATGACTTCAATCATTGAAGACGGCATAACTCGTCCTTCCAGTTTTTTGGCCACCCACAAGGGGTACCTCTACAATAAGTCTCAATTTTTCCGGCTATAAATGCCTTCATGCAACAACGCCTTCCGAGATGACAACATACTATTTTGTCGCCATATCCACTTGACGATTTGTTGCTTTACTTTTTGCCATCCATACTGCTGCCACATCTAACATACGATTGGAAAAACCCCATTCGTTATCATACCAGGCTAATACTTTGACCAGCTTATCAATTACTTTCGTACCAAAAGTATCAAAAATCGCTGAAGCAGCATTATGATTGAAATCAACAGATACTAATTGCTCATCATTAAACGCTAAAATACCTTTTAATGGACCTTGCGCGGCTTTTTGGATGATTTGATTGACTTCTTCGACAGTGGTTTGTCGTTTCGCTTCAAAAGTTAAATCAACCAATGACACATTGATTGTGGGCACACGAACAGCAAAACCATCTAACTTACCATTAAGTTCAGGTAATACTAAACCAACTGCTGCTGCAGCACCGGTTTTGGTGGGGATAATCGATTGTGTCGCTGAACGAGCACGGCGTAAATCGCTGTGATAAACATCAATTAAACTTTGATCGTTAGTAAATGCATGCACGGTATTCATTAAGCCGCTGACTAAACCAATGGCATCATGCAACGGTTTAACCACAGAGGCTAAGCAGTTTGTTGTGCAAGACGCATTGGAAATGACTGTATCACTGTCTTTCAATACTTGATGATTGACACCATAAACAATCGTGGCATCAACACCGGTCGCTGGCGCAGAAATAATCACTTTTTTTGCACCCGCTTCAATATGCGCACTTGCTTTTTCTTTTGTAGTAAAAAAACCAGTGCATTCAAACACGATATCGATATTTAATTCTTTCCAAGGTAATTTTTTTGGATCACGTTCGGCAACCACGCGAATTTTATCGCCATTGACCACCATGTTGTTATCTACTACGGTTATTTCGCCAGGAAAGTGACCATGCGTAGTATCGTAACGAGTCAGATGAATGTTGGTATTCACATCCCCCAAGTCGTTGATCGCAACAATTTTTATTTCTGGGTGTAATTTTTTTTCGTAGTGAGCGCGTAAAATATTGCGGCCAATACGACCATAGCCATTAATCGCGATGTTAATTGTCATGGATTGTCTCCTTAAGTTGCTGACTTTTGTTTTTTAATCTCGGACTTCGCAGAAGCATATATAACTTCTTTCGTGATTGCCACCACTTGTTCTACGGTAAAACCGCAGTCACGATAGACATCTTTTGCCGGTGCAGAAGCGCCAAAACGATCCAGACCAATCACTTTACCCTGCGGGCCAATGAATTGATACCAATAAGGGCTCGCTGCCGCTTCAACTACTACTTTTGCAGGGATGGTATCGGGTAATACTTCGCGTTGATAGGCTTCCGGCTGCGCAAGAAATACATCCGTCGAAGGCATGGATACCACGCGAACCGTAATATTTGCAGCTTTCAATTGATGGGCCGCTTCTACTGCCAAAGCAACTTCGGAGCCGGTGGCAATTAATATCGCATCCGGTTGCTGTTGTTCGTCATCGAGCAAGATATAACCACCGCGGGCAATGTTGGTGATTTGCGTGGAAGTACGTGTTTGAAACGGTAGTGTTTGTCTAGACAATAATAAACTAGTCGGGCCTTGCCGCTCGATGGCGAGTCGCCAGGCAACCCCGGTTTCTACAGTGTCGCAAGGGCGCCAAACAGATAACTGCGGCATCATACGTAAACCCGGCACTTGTTCTACTGGTTGATGTGTTGGCCCATCTTCGCCGAGACCAATGGAGTCATGCGTATAAACAAAAATAACCCGTTGACGCATAATCGCGGCTAAGCGAATGGCATTACGTGCATAATCAGAAAAAGTTAAAAACGTACCGCCAAAAGGAATGACGCCGCGGTATAAAGCCATGCCATTCATAATGGCAGACATGCCGAATTCACGTACCCCATAGTGCAAATAACGACCTTCTGGTGTGTTACGCGTAAAGATTTTCATGTCGCGCCAATTGGTGCAGTTAGATTCGGTTAAATCAGCAGAACCGCCCAGCAATTCTGGTAACAGCGGTGCAAAATGATCTAAGCATTGTTGTGACGCTTTACGCGTAGCGACCGATTGTTTTTTTTCATTCAAGTCATGAATCAAACGTTCTGCTTGCCATTGCCAATCAGTCGGTAATTGTCCGGACATGCGGCGTAAAAATTCTTTGGCTAAATCGGGATATTGGTCTTGATAACGTGCAAATAGGGTTTGCCAAGTTTTTTCTAAGGCTTCTCCTTTAGTGCGCGCATCCCAGGCTTGATAGATTGCATCTGATACTACAAATGGATCGTGCGGCCAATTTAATTGCGTGCGTACAGCGCTAACTTCTGGTTCGCCCAGTGCAGCGCCATGGGTAGCAGCGGTACCGGCTAAATTCGGGGAACCCCAGCCAATCGTGGTGTTACAACAAATCAATGTTGGTCGTTCTGTGTCCGCTTGGGCGGCGATAATCGCTTGCCGTATCGCTTCACTATCATGACCATTTACATCTGGAATCACATGCCAACCGTAAGCTTGAAAGCGTAACGGTGTGTTGTCGGTGAACCAACCATGGACATCACCATCAATAGAAATTTGATTATCATCATAAAATACGATTAATTTGCCGAGTCCTAACGTGCCGGCAAACGAACATGCTTCATGAGAAATACCTTCCATCAGATCGCCATCACCGACAAAGCAATAAACATAATGATCAATAATCGCTAAATCAGGACGATTAAAGGTTGCAGCTAAATGTTTTTCTGCAATTGCCATCCCTACCGCATTGGCTAATCCTTGCCCCAATGGGCCGGTAGTGGTTTCAACGCCAGGGGTATCACCAAACTCAGGATGGCCCGGTGTTTTAGAATGCAATTGTCGAAATTGTTTTAAATCATCGATAGTAAGCGGGTAACCGGTTAAATGTAGTAAAGCATATTGCAACATACAGCCATGGCCATTGGATAAAATGAAACGATCACGATTTAGCCAATGTGGATTGTTAGGATTGTGTTGAAGAAAGTCATGCCACAACACTTCAGCAATATCAGCCATGCCCATCGGCATGCCGGGATGACCAGAGTTAGCTTTTTGTACAGCATCGATGCTTAAGAAGCGGATGGCATCGGTTCGATCTTGACGTGTTGGCATAAGTAAGTTCCTTTATCCGGTGAGCAATGAGGAGGAAGAGGGCGGTGTACACAATATTCCCCGTAAAGAATTAGTCGATACTTCGGTAATCGTTACGTCAATCAATTGTCCAATCAAGCTTTCATGACCATAAAAATTAACGATGCGGTTATTTTCTGTACGGCCAGTCAATTGCCCGGCATGTTTGGTCGCATGTCCAGTCACCAAGATTTTTTGTGGTGTGCCAACCATGCGTTCACTAATTTGTCTGGCATGTAGAGTAATCCGTTCTTGTAAAATCGCTAAACGTTGCTTTTTGACGCTTAACGGTACGTCATCAGGCAATTGCGCAGCCGGTGTACCCGGACGTGGGCTATAAATAAAACTAAAAGAAAGGTCAAAGCCAATATCATGGATTAAATCCATGGTTGCCATGAAGTCTTCTTCTGTTTCGCCTGGGAAGCCAATAATAAAATCAGTAGATACGCTGATATCCGGCCGCACTTTACGTATTTTACGAATTTTAGCCTTATATTCTAACGTCGTATAGCCCCGTTTCATCGCAGCTAAAATGCGGTCAGAGCCGCTTTGTACCGGTAAATGTAAATGATTGACTAATTGTGGAATGTTCGCATAAGCCTCAATTAGCCGGTTAGAAAAAGCCACTGGGTGTGACGTGGTAAAGCGAACCCGCTCAATCCCATCAATGGCTGCTACGTAGTCGATTAATGTAGCTAAATCAGCTAATTCCCCTTCACGGGTCAAGCCACGATAATCGTTGACGTTTTGACCTAATAAGGTAATTTCTTTAACCTGTTGTGCGGCCAATAAAGCCACTTCGGTTAATACATCATCTAGCGGGCGGCTGATTTCTTCGCCGCGGGTATAAGGGACTACGCAAAAACTACAATATTTGCTGCACCCTTCCATAATCGTCACATAAGCTGCCGGGCCTTCAGCACGCGGCTCGGGTAAGCGGTCAAATTTTTCGATTTCTGGAAAGCTAATATCGATGACTGCTTTATGGCGTTGGTTGCGTTCGGCTAACATATCGCCTAAGCGATGAATGGTTTGTGGACCAAAAATCAAATCAACATACGGTGCGCGTTTGAGAATAGCCTTGCCTTCTTGACTGGCGACACAGCCGCCTACACCAATGATTAATGCCGGATTTTTGGTTTTTAAAGCACGCCACCGACCTAATTCTGAGAATACTTTTTCTTGGGCTTTTTCGCGAATTGAACAAGTGTTAAGCAATAACACATCGGCTTGTTCAGGATTATCGATTTTTTCCAAACCATGTGAAGCGAGGAGGACTTCTGCCATTTTATTGGAGTCGTACTCATTCATTTGACAGCCGTGAGTTAGGATGTAAAGCTTATTCATAAGGTTTGGTCTTTCAATTTTGTGCTTATCATAATGAATTTTTAGTGTAAAGGCTAGAATGCCCATGAGCGAAACGACATTAAGGGAAAGAGTAGAGAAATTTCATCTTGCCGAGATGAAGCGGCATATTTTTTTATGTTGTGATCAAAGTGTACCCAAATGCTGTGACCATGCGGCTGGGCTAGAAGCATGGGAATATCTTAAGCAACGTTTAAAAGATTTGCGGTTGGTGGAACAAGGTGGTGTTTATCGTACCAAAGCGAATTGTTTGCGCATTTGTCGGCAAGGGCCGATTGCTGTGGTTTATCCGGAAGGGGTTTGGTATCACTCTTGTACACCTGCTGTATTAGAGCGCATTATCCAAGAACATTTGATTGGGGGTGTGCCGGTTAAGGAATATGTATTTTTTAATAGTGATTTTTGAGTACATTAAAACATTCTGTTTTCCCTCCCCCGCTTGCGGGGGAGGGTGCCCGAAGGGCGGGAGAAGGTTTGGGAATATGTCTATACCACGAATATATCAACCAACAATCATTACTTCCCATACCCATCTCCGGTTAGATGCGAAAGCCAGTCACCATTTAGCACGTGTGTTGCGCGCAAAAATTGGTGATGAACTCACATTGTTTAATGGTCACGAAGATAACGAATATCCGGCAGTGATTACGCATATTGATAAAAAAAGTGTAGAAGTAGATGTTGCGGCAAACATCACACGCAACATCGAATCACCATTAAACATCTATCTTGCCCAAGGCATTACGCGCGGTGAAAAAATGGATTTCATTATTCAAAAAGCCGTAGAGCTGGGGGTGCGAAAAATTTTCCCATTACTCACAGAACGTTGTAGTGTCAAGCACGATAGCATGCGCGAAGAAAAGCGTTTAGCGCATTGGCAAGCGGTAGTGATCAGCGCTTGTGAACAATCCGGTAGAAATCGCATGCCTGATGTTGCTGCGGCGATGACATTAACGCAATGGTTAACGAGTGCGGCGCCATCTGTTCGCGGCGTCGTATTATCACCGCATGTCGATAACAAATTAACGCGTACTAGTGAAGAAAAAAAATCAATATTGCTAAATAACCAATTGCCATTAGCGGTGTTGATTGGCCCGGAAGGTGGCCTTAGCGAAGCTGAAATGCAACAAGCTTATCAACATGGGTTTTTACCACTGCAACTTGGCCCACGCGTGTTACGCGCAGAAACGGCAACGATTGCCGCACTGGCTATTTTACAAGCCTGGCTAGGTGATATGGGTGCGGATGTTCGGGAGTGATCTCATAAAGTAGCGTCATAATTGATCACAATAATAGAGAAAAAAATCCGCTGATAACGCAGTGACCCATCTATTGTCCCCTCCCCCACTTGTGGGGGAGATGTTGAAAAATGGTGACCGCTCACTCACGTTCGCGGCTCTGATGATCATGAAGGGGGGTAGAATCCATGACCATCAGAGCCGCGAACGTGAGTGAGCGGTACTTTAAATATTAAACTTCATGTAACAAAACCTATACAAAACCTTCACGCACTTGAATATTGTAGCCGTTTAGGCTACAATTGAAGCTTGTTCGGCTACATTCGAGCTGCATATGGCATTAATCACTTCTTTTTTGTTCTCCGAATACCGACAACAAGTGCTTGGTTTGTTATTGTTACATCCAGAGACTCGTTATCACGTTCGTGAGATTGCTCGTCTAACCCATACCGCCGCAGGTAGTTTACACCGCGAACTGTCTAAATTAGCAAAAGCACAAGTATTGATACGGGAGGTTAGTGGCCATCAAGTTTATTATCAAGCGAATACAGCTTTTCCTATTTTTGCCGAGCTCGCAAGTATTTTACGGAAAACGGCTGGTTAACCACAAAACATTAACCAAGCATACTTAGTTTTCAACTCATAACTTTTTGGTTTGCGATGAATGATCAGATGATAATATTGCTTCATATTCGACGGATGATGCTTCGATTCTTTTTCTGTTGAAGCGAAGAGCAACTGGGATGAGTAAATGTGGAGAAATCGGTTCAATCCATAACTTATAAGTTGCGGTCATCGCTTCATTTCGTGCGCTAGGATAAACTTCATAGTTGCAATTCAGGGTTGGCCACAGTGCTCGCATTACGCTAGTTTCTTCTTTTAAATAGGCGATACAGAATCTTTCTGCTAAATTTTTCATTGCCGAAGAAAGGTTTTCATAATTTTTTTGACGATTTAGAAATGTTTGTACGTTTTTTAAAATAGCCGTTCTATACTCTTCGTTGACTTTAAATTGAGTATCGCTAAATTTAATTGCTTCATCAAATGCGGGAACATTCAGCCAAGATGACCATCTAACAATAGTGATAGGAATAGTAAATTTACTATATATATTTTTATTTCTGGCTAGCCATGCATCTCCTAATGAAATTGCTTTTTTAATCCAATCGTTTAAAGGAAATAATTTGAATATTTCTGAGTCGTCCATCTCGTTTAAGTTAAGCATCGTGGATGATTCAAATAATTTGGGGTTAAGTATCATCTCATGTATTGCAAGTGTAAGCGCTTGCAGGCTATCGTCAATCATTAATACTGCACTATTGAAATTCCGATTCACTAATTCCACTGTAGCAACAAGACGTTCTTCTTCATGATGAGGTTGGCCTACGCTAATGGTTATTTGGGCTTTAGAGCTGGAATAAGGTAATTTTTTTTTGGGAGCATTGAAAGGAAGCTTTTAATCTCGTTTGTACGCCGCTTTTCTTGCTAAAAAAGCCATCTGATGATGAGTTTACGATTCTTTGCATTTTTACCCCCTTACCTATAAACAGTTGAAGATTTTACATCATAATTTAAAAGAAGAGTGTGGATGTAAAAGTGACACCACACTTTCCTTTTTATCTGACTTTTCTTGAGGGCTAATTTTTTCCCTTTTAAATTTCAGAGATATAGAAGTAAGTAATCGAGGGTAAGTGTTTTTTATCCACAATTCATAAGCTACATCCATTGCTTTGTTACGTCCAGTAGGATAAATTTCATATTGACAATTTAGAGTCGGCCATAGATGCATCATTACTCCACATTCTTCTATTAAATAATCAATACAATAATTTTTTGCTTTTTTGTGTAAGGAAGGTGAAAGCATGCCATATCTTTTTTCATGCCTATCAATGAACTCTTTAGCAACATCATTAATAGCTTTATTGAAGCTATCATTAACAATAAATTTAAAGGTACTAAATTTTACGGCAGCATTAAATTTTTGGGTATTTACCCATGAAGACCATCTAACTATTTCATAAGGAATAGTTAGTTGCTGGCAAAACTTTTCGTTTCTTTTTAGCCAGTCGTCTCCTAATCGTATAGCTTTTTGAATCCAGTATTCAAGAGAGTCTGTTTTTAACTGTAGTGGGTCATGCAGAGCTAATATGGCAAGTGTACGTGCTTGTATACTATCATCAATCATTAATACTACGCTGTCAAAATTGGCATTAACTGCCATTAACGTAGCCAAGAAAAGTTTACCCTCATGCTGTGGTTGACCAACGCTTATAGTTAGTTGAGCTTTCGAACATTTAAAGTTTAATTTTTCCGGTGGAGAACATTTGAATAAAACTCTTTTGTTAGATGATTCTCTTCGATGCTGGTCTTGCAAAGCAGGATAAACGTTCTTTTGGTGCAATAAATGTGATTTCTTACTACTAAAAAAACTATCTAAAGATAGGCTTCTTTGCATTTTTTTGTTCCTTTAAGGCGTAATTATTTGATTATATAGTAGAAAATGATGATCTTTTCATTTTTTATTAGGATTGGCCGAATGAGCTATTACATTCTATAATATAAGTAATAAGGATGCATCTTTTTTATAAATATTTTTTTATAAATACTTTTCATAGGATTATATGCGAAAAAATTATGATGATGCTTTATCAGTAGAGATTATCTTAGATAACTTCCTGAGAAATACTCCTGAGCATTGTTATTGGAAGAACAAAGATCTTATCTATATAGGATGTAATGATAAACAAGCTCAAAGCTTAGGTTTTAAATATGGATACGAAGTTTTGGGCAAAAGTGATTTTGATCTCAAAGGAACTAAGAAACAAGTAGAACAATTTAGACAAAATGATTTAGAGGTCATGCAAAGTGGACAATCTAAAATTATAGAAGAGAAAACTATTATTGATGGAAAAGCGGGTGTTGCTCTTAGTATAAAATCACCTTTATATGATGATAAAGGCAACTGCGTTGGAATATTGGGCATTTCTGTAGATATTAGCAAGGAAAAGAAAATACAACAAGCACTAGCAGAGCAAATTAATAAAACAGAAAAAGCCAATTATGCAACTATAAGATTTATTTCTACAGCCTCGCATGAAATTAGAAATCCGATGACAAATGTTATTTCCTTACAGCAAATCATCAAAGGAAAGTTAGATGTTTTGCAAGATATTTTTTATCAAAAAATATTGACATTATTAAATGATAAAAATAAAAAAGAAATTTCTGCTGAAATAGCTAAGAATTTTCATGATATCTATGAATATGCGCATACTTGTAGTTCAGAAGCCTATCGCACCCTGACAGCTTTGCAAAATTTGGGTGATTTACATCGTATGCAATTAGATGGCGTTGCAACTAATTTTTTATCCGTTGAAATAAATGATCTGGTTAAAAGATCCGTTGATAACAGCACGTATCTGAATACTAAAAATATAGAAATACATGTTAATATATCAAAG
>DATAXC010000016.1:0-2248 GCA_036266895.1 Gammaproteobacteria bacterium | reverse complement strand
ACCGCTACGTTCTTGCAAGCATTATATTGCAAGTCATCTTTTGTATACCCATAGGCTGAAATTTTAGGCAGCCAGATACTATTTATTTGCATCACCCCATAGTCAACCGTGCCATTTTTATTATGGTTAGCATCACCATTTTTCCCACCCTCTTTTTTCATTACTGACAAGATGATAGTTGCTGGCACATGATAGGTAATAGCCGCCTGGTTAATGCAATCTAGCGGCACATCATTGACCATAATGGGTATCATATAGCTACCTAGGATTGTCTAAAATTGCAGTCGAAAATTTGTTCTTTTTTGTAAAAATTAATAATGCAATTTACACCAAAATTACGACAGATCAGCCATTCTCAATCATTTATTTTTTATCATTAGTAATAGGAACATCAGCACACATTTGAGCAAGTATTAGGGATTTCCCCTTTTATTTTTCTATAAAAATACTGCCTATATTTATACAACTTCTAATACGCTTTTAATTAGCGGATCTAAAATTCTATAGAATTTTTTGTGATCAATGAATACATAATCTTTCTCGATAAGCGGCTCTATCGCTCTTTGCACGCTGCTTGAAGTAAGATTAATCATTTGTGTTATTTTTCTACTAAATAATTCGTTAGATTTTTTGTGAGTTGCAAGAAAAATAAGTAATCTTCTTTGATTTATACTCAGCAAATCTAACTCTCTTTCGACAGAAGATTTATTTTCAAGCACAAACTGATGCCAAGTGCTATATACTTCCTTTTCCGTTGGGGCATTATCCATTTGAAATAATAGCGAACACAATTTGTTAACATAAAAAGAATGTAACTCCGTCAATTCAAAAATTATTTCTAATGATTTTTGAGTAAGTTTTTTATTCCAAGTTTTTCGCGAAGCAATTTGGATATATTTTTCATATTCTTCAGCATGAATGCGATCTAATTTTATTTGATCACATAGTTTGTAAAATGGCCGTTTTCTATCATGAAACATTTGTTCCATCAAATGTCTATTGCTGCCTGAGAAAGCGTAAGCTACATGCGTAGATTTTTGTGCTGCCTCTCGAATAGCAGCTTCTATGGTATGATCATTCATAATTTCGCCTACAACTTGAAACTCATCAAAAAATAGAATGACACGTTTTTTCTTTTTCCTAGCAAGCGCATGTAATTTTTCTAATGATTTTAAAATCATATCTTTTGGAGACGAGCGGTTTTGATTAAATTCTAACTGGATGCCCGCTTTTTCTAATACCACTTTTATTTGCATACTTGCAAAGAAATTACTCGCTAGTTGTAATAATTTTTTTGGGGTACTCTCAAGTTTTCCTAGTAATTGCCCAATACCATTTAAAATCAATCTTTCTATATCTTCTTCACTTAATGCTTTATATAAATCAATATGCGAATAGGGCCATTTAATTTGTTCAAACCCCTTTAATGCGAGACTCGTTTTGCCGTATCTTCTTGGCGAGATTAATAAAATAGGGGAATTACCTTTTAGATCGTAAATAATTCGTTTTAATTCCACTTTGCGATTGCAAAATGCGTTGCCAAGGGCAAGATACGTTGGGAAGTAATTCATATAGCGTCTATTATGTAGTAGATGTTACGCATATTGTGTTACGCAATTTGCGTAATGTCAACTATTATAAAAGTCATTTAGAAATAGGGTAAAATTATTCAGAATCAGGGGTCAGCTCATCCAACCTTAAATTTTTAATACCTATCGCGGCTGCACATTGTAAAAAAAACGCGAATTGAAATGAACCTCGACTCATTTTATTTAATATGCTGGCATGAGTTTCGTGCACGCCAATTTTTTCTAACATTGCCATCAGCTGCTCGTAGTTAACATTTCGGCGCTTTAGCTCCGCCTTGATTATACCCGAGGCTAATTTATTCCAATCTGTTTCTTTCATAACCAGGCCTCAAGTATTGAATATAAAATTATAATCTCAAAAATAATATAAATATGTCAAATAATACTTGCATCAAATATCATATATGATATTATTATATTGTATTCGATATAGTTATTAAGGAAATTAAAATGCTCAAACAAATAATACGCATAACATATCGGCAAGTTCAATCCATTTTTTATGGCATTCGTCAAAGGTGTTAATCATCACCCGATATGACCCCCTCCGTCATCACCGTAATGGACCCACCAAATTAGCATCGTAATGGACCCAGTGGATCATCACCTTAATGAACCCACCTTATCATCACCGTAATGGACCCACCCCACACGTCAAA
>DATAXC010000013.1:0-9317 GCA_036266895.1 Gammaproteobacteria bacterium | reverse complement strand
ACGCTTAAATAATGATCAATATTAGGAGTGATAGCAGTATCATTGCTAAAATGTGTTGCGTTGGTGTTATCCAAGGTTTGCGTTCTTGGATAGTCTATGCCTAAAAAATGAAAACCAGATGCGATCGACCCGATGCGCGATTTCTTGCGCGATAAGCTCAAATGTCGCTCGTGCAACACTTCCATCATGCGACGCTTACAGCGATTAAGTTGGCGTTTGGTCTGGCACAAAATAATAATATCATCTTGATAACGGAGATAAGTTATATCCATATTATCAAACGCATCATCCAGCGGTTTCAGGTAAATGCCACTGAAGAATTGTGACAGTGGTCCGCGTAGCGCTATTCCATGCCCCGGATTTTTATATCCTCTTGGTGTCTCGATGGGATTGGTGATGATATTCTCAAGCATCACTTGCACTTTCGGATCGTCGTAATATTTTTTGATGTCCTGAATCAGTTTGTGGTGCTGTATTGATTTGTAAAAAGATTTAATATCCGCACGAATGATGTAGTTTGGTTTGTCTTCCTGCAACACTTGCCGAATACGTTGGGTAGCATACTTTACGCCAGTAGGGCCATCAAGGTGATAACAGTTTTTGTTCATCACATGTTTAAATGTTGGTTTCAGTTGTTTGAGCAGAATGTGCTGGAATATGCGATCTGACAGGTGCAACTGGTCAACCATTTCATCTGCGAAGTAATAACGCTTTAAACAACGAGGATCATAACTACCATCCACCATAGATTGAATACCCGGCGGCAGCCACTCTTCAATTTCCCGCGCCATAAAGTGAATCTCACTGTTATGATGCGCATGATATTTTCGCTTATGGATTTTTGCGAAGAGCTTTTTGCCTATATCGAGCATTTGCCTCACATCCCAGCGCTTCATGCTAATCCTGTGTTTCCAAGGCAATAGACTGGCAGCCTAATTTCTCTAATATTGTGTGCATATGCTCGCGGTTATGAAAGGGAATGCGGAAAGAACCAGATTCATTCTTGTTTATGGTCGCTTTCATCGAAAAGCCAAACTGCTCTGTTAGTTGTTTCTCTATAGGAGAAGCTATCGCCGATGATTTTCTAGCATTGCTGCTATCCCGCTTCTTCTCGTCTAATGCTTTAATTGCATCATCCAGCGTTCCCACTGACCATTCTTTTTTTATACATTCATAAGCAAACCAGTATTGCTTCGTAAGCGGCAACCCTGCCAATATCTTTCCGTGCCCTTCGCTTAAGTGTCCCTGTTTCATCCAGTGCTGGATGCGTGCATCAAGATTTAATAAACGCAGCATATTAGTGACACGAGTGCGACTCATGCCAAGCAGAACACCGATTTCATGATGGGTATAATTAAATTCTGATGCCAGTCGCCTCATCGCGAAGGCTTCTGCAATCGGGTTCAGTGATTCTCGACAGGTATTTTCAATGACTGCAATTTGCGCTGCCTGTTCATTGGTATAATTGCTCAGCAAACAAGGAACAACCGTTAACCCAGCAAGCTTCGCTGCCCGATAGCGCCGCTCTCCCGCTACTATCTCGTATTGACCTGCATGTTTTGACGATAATCGAACGATGAGTGGCTCTAATATGCCAAGTTGTTCGATGGTTGTTGCAAGGGACGCCAAACTCTCTTCCGAAAAAGTGTCGCGTGGCTGATAGGTTCCACTGTGCAACTGGTCAATCGCAATATCTTTTAACATCGCTTTGCCAAACAGGGCGTGAACCGTTATTGTTTCCATCGTTTTTTCCATACACAGATAAGGATGATCGATGCGAGATTTGCCACAGGGAATCACCACCGTTTTTAACGCCTTTAGCTTTTTATTTACCTTGCCAACGTGGCGGCACATACAGGTACTTTTAACGGGTGCTATCTTATGTCAAGGGGCGCGTCGTGTCAGCTCCATTTTGCGACTCATGGGCTTATCGCATGAGAAGCGTTTTGAAAAATACCATCGTGTCTTTAATCGTGACAGATGGAACAGCATGAGTGGCGCCAAGATTTTGTTGGGGTTGCTAGTGCCGCTGCTGCCGGCCTCTTTCCCAATATTAATTGTCGTTGATGATACGATTGAGCGACGCAAAGGCAAAAAAATTAAAGCCAAAGGCTGTTATCGTGATGCTGTCCGCTCAACCGAGAAAGTAGTTGTCAAATGTTTTGGCTTGAAATGGGTGTGCTTGATGCTGATTGTACCGTTACCATGGTGCCAACGCCCTTGGGCACTTCCATTTATGACTATTCTTGCATCCTCTAAAAAAGCAAATGAGGCGCGTGGGAGAAAGCATAAAACCAGCATTGACTGGACAATGAGCGCCGTACGCATCATCTCACGCTGGCTCAAGCGTACCTGGATACTCATCGGTGATGGCGGCTTTGCTTGTATTCATTTAGGCCATGCATGCATTAAACAAGATGTGACGCTGGTATCTCGTTTACGGTTAGATGCAGCACTATATGATTTTGCTCCATCACCTACCAAAGGCCAACTGGGCCGACATCGTGAAAAAGGCGAGAGATGCACTTCATTAAAACAATTAGCCGGTGATATGACCCAACCTTGGCGTGAAGCAGAGGTTAATTGGTATGGCGGCGAAAAGAAAAAAATCCGTATTCTATCAGGGATTCATCTCTGGTATTCAGCAGGTGAAAAACCACTGCCTATCCGCTGGGTGCTCGTCATCAACCCTGATAAGGACAATGAAGCCGAAGCATTTTTTAGTACCGATTTGCAATTAGCGCCTGAGCAAATCATCAACTGGTTTGTTCTTCGCTGGAACATAGAGGTGACATTCTTTGAAAGCCGTGCCCACCTTGGCATGGAAACACAACGGCAGTGGTCGGATAGAGCTATCGTGAGAACCACCCCATGTCTCATGTCATTGTTCTCATTGGTGTGTTTGTTTGCGATTGAGATGTTAAAAAATCAATCATTACCCATTTTGTCGACAGCCTGGTACAACAAAAAATCTGAAGCTACCTTCTCCGACATTCTTGCCTTTGTAAGGCGCAGTATTTGGGCTGAAAACTATTTTAACGACTCAAGGTTTGACGGTGAGTATATGAAAATTAAGCCAGAACAATGGGAGAGCCTGTTAGATCAACTCTCGCGCGCGGCTTAAATGGCCAAACCAGAGTATGTATAAATTTTTATATATAGCCCAGTAGATTGTTAAAGTGAAGCATTATGGTGACAAGGGGGAGAATCGCGATTCTCCCCACATGAAAATGCATAAATCGCATTTTCATGTGTAATGGGTATAGGTCTAGACTAGAACTTCTTCGCGTTCACAAGTTATTAGTTATTTGAGAAAAATGGCCAAAGTCGAGTTAGGCAAACAGGTTTTTTCTCTTGAATTATCATATTATCCCTACTAAAATGAATATAAGTTCATTTTAGTAGGGATAATATGATAAAATCTCATTTGCTAGCTTTTCTTCAGTTATCTAATCCGTGGTTAAAAGAAACTGCGCAACGTATCTTTTCTACTACGCATTATATTCCACGCATTCAAAGTAACGAGTTACTTAAACCGATATGGGATGACTATATCACGATATTAACCGGTCCGCGGCAAGCGGGTAAAACAACGATAGGGCGTTATGTCAGCCAACAATTATTGGATCAGCGCAGATATCAAACGGTATTATATTTAAACTGCGATGAAATCTTGGTACGAGAATGGTTAGTAGGTAGTCATGTCTTACAAGAGATGCAAACATTGCTACATGCACAACGATTTATTCTGTTTATTGATGAAGTGCAGCGTTTGGAAAATCCAGGACTTTTATTAAAAGCCATGTTTGATTTAAAACTACCAATTAAAATCATTGCAACAGGATCATCACAATTAGAAATAAAAAGTAAAGTTCAAGAACATTTGACTGGTCGGCAATTAGAATCGATCGTTTTACCATTAAGCCGTGTCGAATTAGCCGATCTGTGGGATGAAAATAATAATACTATTTATGGTTGCTATCCACAAATTGTGACAGCATTAGAAAAGCAAATACTGTTGGCGAGTTTGTATCAAAACTATATTAATAAAGATATTATTGAAATATTAAAAGTTAGGAATGCAGATGTCCTGCAACAGTTATTATCACTGATCGCCCACAGTACTGGGCAATTAGTCAATCACCAGCAACTAGCGACTGATTGTCGGGTGTCTAATCATACCATCCTGCATTATTTAAGTGTTTTGACTAATACCTATGTTTTATTACCCATCAAACCTTTTGTCGGTAATAAGCGCACAGAAATAACTACCAATCCTATTTATTATTTCATTGATAATGGTTTCCGCAATCAAGCATTAAATAACTTTGCGCCGTTAGCTAATCGTACTGATATTGGTTTATTGATTCAATCGGCGGTTTTTCAAGAATTATATAAATTTAAAGTACAGCATTACTTGAACCTAGAACTTTATTATTGGCGTACGAAAAGTGGCGCTGAAGTAGATTTTATTTTATATAAAAACAGTGAAACATTTATTCCTATCGAAGTTAAATACCGTAACATGCGGAGTTTATCCATACATCGCGGTTTCAGGTCATTTTTGCAAGCGTATCAACCTAAAATAGGGATAGTGGTCACTAAAGATTTATATGGTGAGGCAATGTTTGAAAATTGCCAAGTTTTTTTCTTTCCCTTTGCAGATATGGTATCTTGTTTAAATAAGATTGCGTTGTTTGTTCAATAATACGATGGTTTACGGTTAGGAAAAGAGACCTTTCCCATCATTTTGCCGCAGGTTCTGCTTTAGGAAAATCAGCGGGCTTAGTTTTATTGTCTTTTAACACTTGAAATAAATTATCATATTCATTATTGGCGCTCCAAACATACCAACCCGAAACACCTTTAGAATCTTCCACAGCACGAATTTCTTGCAATAAATATTTTTGTTTTTCAGCATTAGAAGTCTTTTTGACATAATGAAAATTTGCCGCTTCGATGAAGGCATGTACTTTAAACGGTGCTTTATCATCAAATTGTGCTGACAATGCATTTAAAGAATTATTGATGGTTTTGTAGGGTTCGGCAGAATATTTTTGATAAGGCCAAAAATGTGATGGATACACCATCGGGTTGACACCATCGACGCTATCTGCAAACAATTTAATATCTTGACCAATATGCATAGAAGGGTAATAACTGACTTCGCCAAAGATATCAATTTCCATCGGGACATGCTCGGCATTTATTTTTTCTTTAAACCAGCGAATAACTTGATAAACATCTTTGGCATGTTGTGGATTGGCAGGTTGTTTGGAGCTATAACGAATATAATCCAATTGTATCGCATCGGCACCCGCTTTAATCGCATCATCGGCTAATTTAAGTTTTTCTTCCCAATGTGCTTTCGAATGAATTTGTTCGGCATTACCACCGTCAGTAAAGACGATAATACGCGCAACATCTTTTATCCCTGCGGCTTTGACTTTAGCAATTGCTGGCGCGTAATGTGAACTATAATATTCGTGATCGATGATAAAGGTATTAATGCCAGCCGCTTTCGCTTCTCGAATTAAATAGTCTAATTTAGCCGGGTTTTCTAACATGTATTGGGTTAAGTAAATGCCTTTATCCCAAGCGTGGGCAGCTGTAATCATGCTGAAAAATACGATGGTAGATAAGATGGCTGTGCATCCGAGTTTCCACATGGCTAGCTTCCTTGTTGGTTCCGATTTAATTTATAAGTATAGAGTAATATAAGAGGCAAGTGCTATGCGAGAAAAAGTTACAGGGCCGGTGATGAAAGAATGATTGACTTATATGTATAATTTTGATACATTTTAAAAATGTTTGATTATTGTTAATTCAATAAAAACCGAGGAGAATTAAATATGCGACCACGTATAAAAAATGAGGCAAGCAATAACCTACGAGTAAATACTCATTTGCCAGAAGCAATAGTAGAATTAATTGAGATTATTGAAACGAAAGGATCTCAAGTAATACCTGAAGATTTAATTTCTTTTGAGATGGAACCAATTTCTTTTGATTGGATTAACAATAACAATAAATTAATTTCTAAAACCGAATTACCGCACCCAGATAAATATAAAAATAATCTTTCGCTATTAGAAATTGCCGCTATTAATCAAGCCCAAGCTGTACTTGATTATATTTTTCTACGTGCAAAAAATGAGAATCATTTTTTTGATGAGATAAATACATTTGAATGGCTGGCTTGGTGTAATCAACCAGCAGAAGCGCTTGATGAAGCAACATGGAAATTATGGAATCAGCCCATACTTGTGGGACCAGGGAAAGAAATAATATCAAGAGCAGCTGCTGAAAAAGCAATCAAATATGGTCATATGATAGCACTGGAAGCATTATTGGCTAAAAGTAATGACAATAAAGATGATTATTATTATTCAATCATGCTAGCTTGTTCCTATCAATCAACAGAAGCGCTTAAACTTTTAAAAAAGTATAATATACCATTTGAGCAGCTGCTAAATCGTATAGGACACACCTGGCTTCATATGTATATTCTTAACAATAACTTTGAATCCTTTAAAATGTTGTTGCCTTATTTTGATGTTGATTGTCGCACGGCGGATCAATCGACACCGCTTCATTATGCAGTTCAGCTGCCATCTCAGCTTAAAATAGTTGCTGCTTTAGTGGAACGGGGAGCAGATGTGAATGCAATTGATAGTCAGGGAAAAACACCGTTGGATCATGCGTTTGATACGAGCGGGCATCCGATAGATATTTCAATCTTTAATTATTTAATTGCACATGGTGCAACGCAATGTAGTCCACAAAATAGGTTTTTCTTAACACAATCGTTAGTCAATGCAATTATCCAACAGCGTGGAGAAAAACAAGATTCGACATTTGCTGATGCAATTATTCAAAGTGATTTAGATAGAGTTAAATATCTTGTTAACACGCATCAAGTAGATATTAATCAAGTTGATGAGGCGGGTCTGTTGCCTATCATACATGCCGCACAAGAAGGTCATGCTGACATGGTCTCTTACTTTATAAATCTAGGTGCAAACTGTGATGTTACTGATAATGAAGGTCGTACCTTAGCCTATTTACTGCAGCAAATTTACCAGCAAGAACAACTCATGCCGATTTTGCAGTTGTCATCTGATAATCATCTTGTCAGTAATTCTGACAGTGAAACAACAACGACAGTAATAACGAATTCTGCGGATGAACAATCGTCGGTGAAATTAGAATTGCCACTAGCACCAGTATTTGATTTTAATCAACCAGCAAATAATGGGGAATTAATTCGGCGTTTTGGTGTAAATCAACATAAAAGGCATGCTTCTTCCTCACTAGAAAATGAAAGAGTGATAAAAATAGAAAAACTGAATGAAGAAGAGCTGGATAACATCCCGCCATCGCCACCAGCATTCTCTAGGAATAATAGCCAGTAATCTTTTGAATGATTCCGGAGAGGGTGATTACTGCTTTCATGCAGCACCATCCCGGACATCAAAGCGGACAATTTATTGTAAAATAAAGCCTTTGTTTTTAAAAAAGTATGCTATAATCAATAGTATGAGCATAAAAAAACCGGACATCAAAGCGGACATTAACCAGGTCATTGATCGGGAGGAAAACCCGAGCTTGATGGAGCCGTTATTGGTTTCAGAAAGTTCGCCTCAGCGCGCTAGTTTGGTTGATCTTACTATTGAATTGGCTGCAAAGTCAGCTGGATTTAAACGTAGCTTACCGCCGATGTTACATACTGCATTGGCGAATATGGTACGCGCGATGAACTGTTATTATAGTAATTTAATTGAGGGACATAATACGCATCCGTTAGCGATAGAACGCGCATTACAAGGGGATTATAGTTCTGATAAAAAAAAGCGTGATTTACAGTTGGAAGCAAAAGCACATATCATCGTACAACAGTGGATTGATATGGGTGGTCTGAAAAATCGCGCTTTTACTCAAGCAGCTATCTGTGAAATACATCAACGTTTTTGTAGCTTGTTGCCAACAGATTTATTATGGATCACTGATCTTGATGATAAAAATAAAATAAAAATTGTCCCAGGAAAATTTCGACAACAAGATGTTGTTGTGGGTAGACATGTTCCAATTAGTGCTGGTGCGATACCACGTTTTTTGTCGCGTTTTGAATCTTTTTATAGTCGATTAGGTAAAGTCGAAACTATTCTCGCTGCCGCCGCTGCACATCATCGATTACTTTGGATTCATCCTTTTCTCGATGGAAATGGTCGTGTTGCACGGTTGATGTCTTATGCAGTATTACTCGATGCATTGGATTCAGGGGGTATTTGGTCTATCGCACGAGGGTTGGCTCGTCGCGAAAGCGAATATAAAACACATCTTGCTCATTGTAATTTGCAGCGCCGGAATGATTTAGATGGACGCGGTCATTTAAGTGAAGAAGCATTAATTAAATTTATTCATTTTTTTATGGAAATCTGTTTAGATCAAATTAATTTTATGGAAAATTTAATGCAACCAGAAGGTTTACGTACTAGGATTTTATTATGGGCTAAAGAAGAAATTGCTTTAGGTAAACTGCCGCCACAGGCTGAACAAATCTTAGATATTATTTTATATCGTGGTGAGTTACCACGTAAGGATATTCCGAGTATGTTAGGGGTGACGGATAGGCATGCTCGTCGAATTACTGCGGCCTTGATTGAGCGTCATGTACTTGTCTCTACTACACCAAAGTCACCATTAACCCTGGCTTTTCCTGCTGCGTTGGCTGGCCGTTGGATGCCGGGGTTATTTCCAGAACATGAATGAAATCATTTTTTCTTTAACGCCATCGCCTTGCGGCCAATCACTTTTTTATGACAACAGCGGCATTTAAACGGTGAGGCCAATACACTTTCATTTTTATTGTAGTCGAATGTGATTTCTTCACCTTTTTCGATATCGCGTACACTGACAAATTCTCGATTTTTTTTGACCACTTTTGCAGTTGGAGCGCAACTATGGTTCACATATTGGGCAATGGCATTTTCTACGTGCCGATTTTTACCAATTTCTACAGAGGTTCTCGTAGGCGCAGTGAGAATTTTACCGGTCAATTTGAATAGAAGATGTCCTTTTTTTACTGGTTTGGTGGTAAATACACCAACTCCTTGCACACCCTGCTTGCGTACGAAATGCGGGGCGAATCGACGATAGGCCATAGCACAAACTCCTTAAATGAGCTGAGCTCATTTAGTTATATTAGCACAATTGAAGAGGCGTGAGGTTCTGTATACGAAAAAATGAATGTCCAACTGGGCAATAAACGCTAGCTTAAAGAAGGGTAAAGAAAAAGCCCCTCTCCCGCCCTGTCG
>DATAXC010000299.1:0-2320 GCA_036266895.1 Gammaproteobacteria bacterium | reverse complement strand
TGGATATTTCAATAAAATCCCCTCAGAAACACGATAAATAAAGCCATCCGGCTGATTAATCAATAATTCTTGTTTTTCTATTGCGTTTTTAATAGCACCAATTAAGCAATCTGATATTTGATTTTTATCTTTTTGCATTGTTACTTCTTCAGTTTTTTCAGATGATGGTGTACAATTTTGCTCAGCATGTATTGGCGCATGTGCACGATTCAATATTTCTGTAATAGGATTTTTTTCTTGTTGCGTAGTAGAAATACTCTCTTTCCATACAGAAAATAACTCGGGATTATTGGCTAATAAATTTAATGATCGAGTTGGTAATAGCAATTTAACCAAGATAGGGTTGATCGCCTTCCAATCCTCCATAAGCGCAGTAGAATGATAGTGATAATAATGATGCACCAAAGACAAACAGTTACCTAATCGTTGCAGCAAACTCATGTCTTTTGCTTTTATATCCTTAATATCAATATTGAAAGCGCCTAATACTAACCAACACTCTTGAAACAAAGCCGCAAGAAATACTGCATAAGTCCAAGTATCTTGCTCACGATAGCAGGTCTCAGTATCGGCACCGACAGGCAACATATAACCGCGCCTAATTTTTAATGCATCAATCACACGGTCAAGCGCTACCTCTAAAATGCTACCTTTATTAGTAGGATGGGGTAATTGCTGTACTAAATTAACAAAGGCATAGAGGGGAACAACATATAGTTCCTGATAGGCACTTGGTGTCACACTTATCAACGACTCAATCTCCGATAATTTTTCCTCGTAGGGTGATTGGGTAAGTAATAACGCTGCCGGTAACCCCTTATACCATTCCTTATTTTCGTTTGTTTCTTTTTTGCACGATAAATTTAGCTTGACCTCTTTTTTAAACCAAGGCAACCCCATTAGGGATAAAACCCTACCTATTTTATGTAATAGCATTCGCGTTATACTTATGTTTAATGTTTGAACTAATAATGAGAACGAAGGAAATGTCATGACCGTTTTTGATTGGTTTTATTTTTTAACACCAGCCGCGCTTCTTATTTGTCTAGTTAATGTATTAGTCGGTGCTGCATTAAAACCAGAGCATAGAACAATTACACTACGCTTCCTATCCACCATAGGATATATAGGCTGTGCCGCGGGTTGGCTTATTATGCGTATCGGAATCTCACTGCATCCGATGACTCTTATTATGAAAATTGCCACTATCGGTTGGCTGATATTAGTGCCTGCTTTATTGCTTGTTACAGGTTGTTGTATTAAGCGATTACGGAAAGAAAAATCGTGCTATACTGATTGGGCTGTGCAGATCACTAAAATTATCTTAACTATCACGCACTATATATTTTTAATAATCTATAAATTATTTCAAACCGCATTTCTTCTTGTTTGCTATCTTTTAGCTACAACTAAACCTTCTAGTTACGAAGAAATGGAAGAAGAACAAAGACGAAGAAAGCCAGACCCATTCATTAGCCACAGAGTTAATGATCCCAATGCAGATGGTTATTCACATGAATAATTTCATAATAATTTTTTCCTAGCCACGCTGCCTATGCCATCACTCGCACTTTTAGATATAGCATCTACTCTGTTAAATAAACCAGTAACAAAACCACCTATCTCAAACCCTACCCATCCCATCACCGTCATCCATAATAGCGGCAACACCACATAAAGTGTCCCAACAATCATTTCAACAAATAGCTGATTAGTGGTTTTACCATTTTCTGCATTCAATATTCCTAAGCCTGCAACATCTCCTATCGATGGATATAATGCTCGGATTAAATAACTATCAAACCATTGCACCAATTGCCAAAGATACGAACAAAAAATCAGGGAAAACATCACCACCGCTACTGTTACACAGAATCCTACTCTATAACTTGAAAATGGTATAGCAATAGCCAAGAAAGCATACAGCGCAAACAGTAATGAACCTTGAATAATAGGTAATGCGTTAATAAGCAAATGCAATTTTGGATAAGAACTAAAACTCTCATATAAAATACCAAGCGGTGCGCCAATATAACGGCTAATAAAATTTCCACTGGTATTATTTTCAAGCGACTCGTAACCGCGTGATCGATTACTCATAGTCTCACCGCTGTGAAAATTATGATTAATTAATCGCTGAATACTCACTTCTTGAATTTTTTCGGTATCACCGCCTAAATGCATAAGGCTTGTCAAAAAATTGGGTGGCAACGTATCTTTTAGCTTTTTAAATAAGCCATTTTCAGCATCATTCCACCAGATTTTACAATTCGGTCTACCCCATTTCAATGCGGTTGGCACTTGGCTTTCTTCAATGTCT
>DATAXC010000127.1:0-4825 GCA_036266895.1 Gammaproteobacteria bacterium | reverse complement strand
TAGCAAGAAAATCATCGATACCTGCTTCACCAGCAATGGCAGCAGCGGTTAATGGATTGTCACCAGTAACCATAATAGTTTTGATGCCCATTTGTCGTAATTGCGCAAAGCGTTCACGTATACCCCCTTTTACGATATCTTTCAAATGGATAACGCCGACAATTTCTTTTCCATCGGCAACGACTAATGCGGTACCGCCTTGTCGAGAAATTTTCGTTACTAGTTCTTGGATATCATCGGGGAAAGTGCCGCCTTGTTGCGTAATATAGGCTTCGATCGCATCACTTGCGCCTTTACGAATTTGTCTTCCAGGTAAATTAGCACCACTCATTCTAGTGTGTGCACTAAAAGGAATAAAGGTAGCGCCTAATTCATCTAGTTGGCGACCACGCAAACCATATTTTTCTTTGGCCAAAATAACAATACTACGACCTTCAGGGGTTTCATCAGCAAGGGATGCGAGTTGTGCAGCTTCAGCTAATGTTTCTGCACGAATGTTTTTGGTTGGAATAAATTCAGTGGCTTGACGATTGCCTAATGTAATCGTACCGGTTTTATCCAGTAGTAATACATCAATATCGCCCGCTGCTTCTACGGCACGACCAGATAAAGCAATCACATTGGCTTGAATCATTCTATCCATGCCAGCAATGCCAATAGCAGATAATAAGCCACCAATGGTGGTGGGCGCCAAACAAACAAATAAAGCGACTAACACGGTAATCGTGATCGCAGTGCCGGTTTTTACCGTCGCAACGCTATAGAGTGAAAAAGGCAATAAAGTGGCGCAAACTAATAAAAAGACGATGGTCAAACCAGCTAATAAAATAGTGAGTGCTAATTCATTTGGTGTTTTTTGTCGTTTTGCGCCTTCAACCAAGGCAATCATGCGATCTAAAAACGTTTCACCTGGATTTGAAGTGATACGGACAATCAACCAATCAGAAATAACTTGTGTACCGCCAGTAACGGCACTGCGATCACCACCACTTTCTCGAATTACCGGCGCACTTTCTCCAGTAATTGCACTCTCGTTGACAAAGGCAATGCCTTCGATGACTTCACCATCACTGGGAATAAAATCATCGGTTTCAACTAATACCAAATCACCGACTTGCAAATTGGCTGATGGCACAATAGTTGTTTTGCCATGGCGATCGGGCTTCTCTAATTTTTTTGCTTGAATAGTACGACGCGTTTTACGCAAAGCTTGTGCTTGTGCTTTGCCGCGACCTTCGGCCATCGCTTCAGCAAAATTAGCAAATAGTAAAGTGAACCACAGCCATAAGGTGATGGCTAAAATAAATAAAGGTGGTGATTCGCCTTGACCATACATCGCTTGGATAAACAAACCAGTGGTTAATAAAGCGCTGATATAAACCGTAAACATCACGGGATTTCTCAGCTGATGGCGCGGTGATAGTTTCAAAAATGCATCACGTATAGCAATACCGGTAATATGCATATCCCATATAGCATGCGCTTGTAATTTAGCGGCCATATTGTCCCCATAACATCAGTTGTTCAACGATCGGCCCTAAAGCGAGCGCAGGCAAAAAAGACAGCGCGCCTAATATAATGGTGATACTCACCAGTAAAATAATAAATAGCGGGGTATGGGTCGTTAATGTACCCGCACTGCTAGGAATAATTTTTTTGCGAACCAATGATCCAGCAATCGCGAGAGTAGGGATGGCAATCCAATAACGGCCGATTAAAATTTCTATGCCGCCCACTATCGTATAAAGCGGTGTGTTTGCGTTTAATCCGGCAAATGCGCTGCCGTTATTATTTCCCATCGAAGAAAAAGCATATAAAATCTCGGTGAAGCCATGTGCACCTGGATTGGCAATCGCATCAATACTCGCAGGTATGATGCTGGCTACAGCAGTACAAAATAACACAATCAGCGGCATCACTAATACGGCAATCGCGGCCATTTTCATTTCATAGGGTTCGATTTTTTTTCCTAAATATTCTGGTGTTCTGCCTACCATTAAACCAGCGATAAATACCGTGATAATTACTAACATCAACATACCGTAGAGACCTGATCCGACGCCGCCAAAAATGACTTCGCCTAAGTGCATCATCCAGAGTGGTACCAATCCACCCAGCGGCGTAAAAGAATCATGCATGCTATTAACAGAACCATTCGAAGTAGCAGTAGTAGCCGTTGCCCATAGCGCAGAATTAGCAATGCCAAAACGCGTTTCTTTGCCTTCCATATTGCCGGCAGAATAAAATGGATATTTGGCTATCGGATCAACACCCATTTGTGTCAATGCCGGATTACCTTGCTGTTCTGCGATGACCGCGACGCTCACAAAAGGGATAAAAATAATAAACATAGCTAATAATAATGACCAACCTTGTTTTTTATCGTTTACTAATAGGCCAAAGGTATAACATAGCGCCGCTGGAATGAGTAAAATGGCCAATAATTCAAAAAAATTAGTTAATGGTGTTGGATTTTCAAAAGGATGAGCTGAGTTAGTATTAAAAAATCCACCGCCATTGGTGCCTAATTGTTTAATTGCAATTTGTGATGCGACGGGACCCATGGGCAGCGTTTGTTTGGTGACCGTTATCGTGTTGAACTGGGGACGGCCTTGAGCATCATTCACCGGTTGTCCTGCTGAGGTGATGATCGGTTGTTGATAGCTAATGGGTTGTAATAAAGTAATTTGTTGATAAGGGTTGATATTTTGAATGACACCTTGTGAAGTTAAAAAAATCGCGAATAAAGCAGAAAGCGGTAACAAGATATAAAGCGTACCTCGTACGGTATCTACCCAAAAATTGCCAAGCGTCGATTGTTCATGTCGAGTAACACCGCGGATAAATGCTACCAGTAATGCCATGCCAGTTGCAGCAGAAAGAAAGTTTTGTACGGTTAGGGCGAACATTTGAGTAAAATAACTCATGGTTGTTTCACCGCCATAGGCTTGCCAATTGGTGTTCGTGATGAAACTAGCGGCAGTATTGAAAGCAAGTTCAGGTGTCACAGCAGTCATGGTTTGCGGATTAAAAGGCAGATAAAATTGAAGTCGTTGAATAAAGTAAATCAGTAAAAAACCTAATAAGTTAAATAATAGCATGGTAATCAGATAAGATTTCCAATCCATTTCCTGGTTTGGGTCAATGGCACAAAATCGATAAATACCGCGTTCTAATGGGCCAAGTAGTGTGTTTAAACCACAAGGGTTACCTTCATAAACGCGCGCCATGTACCAGCCAAGCGGTTTTATTAAAATGAGTAAACTAAAAAGCAATGCTAGGATTTGGTAGAGATTATTTTCTGTCATCATCGGCTTCCTGCCAAGGCGTTAAATCAAAATAATTCTGGTTTAAACAATACAACGACTAAATAAAGAAACAAGAAAAAGGTAATGCCGCCGCAAATTAAATAAAGACTCATCATTCACCTCGTGATAATGAATCAAAAAATTTAATCAAACCAAGAGAAAGGCCAAAAAAGAGTAGCGTAATACCGATGAATAGCAAATCTTCCATGATAGGCCGCCTAGCTAAAAGTAACAAATATGCTGATTACCAGCTTATCAATTTTAAGCCAGTAAAGCTAGCTGCTACTACAATAGATTAACGACGATGACCGCCACCACCACCACCAAACCCACCGCCCCGCATTCTTTCACCACCAGCCCCGCCACCGCGTTGAAAGTGTTGTTGTTGAAAGCGTTGGCCTTGTTGAAATTGACGCGTGTTAGTGCGATCTGGATTGCGATTAAATTGTTGGTCGCGATTAGCAGGTGAAACCACCTTATTCGCATTAGTACGATTATTAAGTTTGTTTTGCAGATTTTGTTTGGTGACATTTTTATTATTAAGATTATTCACTTTTGCATTGTTGACATTGATATTATTATTGACAGTGCGATTATAGTTGTAATTGTTATTATACCCGCCGTGCCAATTGTTCCAGTTGTTCCAATTATTATGGTAATAATAATTATTATTCCAACCCCAACCACCACCCCAGCCGCCGCCCCAACCCCAACCATTATTTCCCCATAATGCGCTAGCAGCCAGTACACCTAAAAATCCACCTAAAAATGCCGAAGTTGCTGGTGAATAATAATAACTAGAATCATAGTAATAAGGTGAAACGTAATAAGGTGAAGCGATGTAATAAACAGGAGTAGGTGCGGGTACTAGATAGGATGCCGGATAATAAATAATTTGATCATCGGGCACCCAAATGCCGCTAATCCATAAACCATACGCAAACTCTTGCGCACTTAGGAAAAAGAGAATAGTTACTGCGGTGATTAGTTTTTTGCTTTTATTTATCATAGGCGTGTGCTTCCTATGTATAGTTCTATTTATGTTTATCTGCTTATAGTATAGCATAAAACGGGCAGTGGTGAAGGGGCTGACATTTTGTAGCTTATTGATTATATTATGATAACTATCTTCTCAATGTTCATGCCATTGTTATCCACTGGCCGCCTGTATGCGCCTGAACTGTACTTCTGCGAGTCTGTGATTTAGTAGCTTCGCTAACAATCTATCCACCTCCCTCCCGGTCTCATTGTCCTTGAATATGATTAGGAAAAGCCTTTCCTCAATATTTAATGACTATACGCTAAGAATAATGAAGGTACTGGTCAAGTTTCTCCCCTCCCCCACTTGTGGGAGCGTTGTTGAATAAATAAGGTTAAAGCTTTTTGCCTCTCCCCTTGTGGGAGAGGCCGACGCCGAAGGCGGCGGGTGAGGGGTGTCTTTCCAATAAGTAACTCAAAATATGTTCTAATTTATAAAAAGTACACAATTTATAGCCTGCTAATATATATGCTTTTCA
>DATAXC010000265.1:0-2996 GCA_036266895.1 Gammaproteobacteria bacterium | reverse complement strand
ATTATTGTCTTAGGTGGTTTCGGTACCTGGTTAATTGGCAGGCGCGGTACGCACATTGGCGCAAGTGGCGTGATTATGGGTTATTGGGCATATCTGCTATTTTATGCTTATCAATATCCTACCGCAGTTTCAGTTGCGCTAGCTGCAGTATGTTTATATTACTTCGGCGGCTTATTTTTAAACCTTTTCCCAACGCAAGTTAAATCTTCTTGGGAAGCCCATCTATGCGGATTTTTGGCAGGGCTGGCCGCAGCGTATATTTATGTTTCGTAAGAAATTTTTTAGATACATAATCTTAATGAACAGATGTATTTATATTTTCTTCCATTTGCGCTTTAAGAATTTGATCAACCACCAACAATAAACGCTTGCCTGCTTGTTTTATTGCCTCCACTTCCTCGTATTGCGTAGTAGATAAACACTCATGCTTAAGCAATTCAGTCATTCCCAAAATTTCTGTTAATGGTATACGTAACATATGGCTAAGCGTTAAATAATCCATCTCAATGTTAAGTTTAGTCATGGCATGCATCTCCTATTTGTAATTTAATGACGTGAGGTTAGTTCATAATTAATATAAAAATAATCACATAAAATTTCTTCTAATCCGTTAATTTGTTCTTCCGTGGGACAAGGTGTTATCAGTTGCTTCAATAAAATAATAGAAAATTCATGCAAATGTTTGCTAGAAGAAGAAAATAATTTTTTCTGTATTCCATCACCCAAGTAACTCTGCGCCTGGGTATGGCCTTGAATATTAGCATACCGCAGCCATCTTTCAGCTTGCTTAAAATCCTTTTTCTTTAGGTGATACAATCCTATTGAAAATTGCAATTCTGCATCTGTTGGCTTTTTCATAAATGTAACCTTTGAGTTGTTACATCCATGTAATAGAAAGAGATAACAATGAACTTTAAAAGTTAAACCATCCCCAAAATTAGGTAGTCTCAACCATTAGACTGTAATCCTACAAATCGCATCCCCTTAAATATCGCTTCTGCTAAGGATTTGCAGTGCAGTTTTTTTATTACTGTTTGTCGATGTTGCTGAACAGTATAGGAATTAATGTTAAGTAACTCAGCAGTTTCTTTTTCTGTTTTGCCCATTGCAGCCCAATATAAACAACTTGTCTCGCATTTACTAAGTTGTTGATCAAAAACAAGACTGGAAACAATAGATACATTAGTTAAGATAGTCGTCATTAGATCGATTTGTTTTTGTGTAGGCTTTTTATTTCCTAATTTTTCAAGCACTTCCAAAGATAAATAGTTCAAATATTGGGTTTTTAGTTGTTTCATTGAATGATACCTCATTGTCAATTCTATAGATTCCGCCAAAGGTTCTTGTCCAGTAGAATCACCATCGATATAATGACTATTATTACGTTAAGGATGTTTTTAATAGTTCATTTATATAAATCCATTATGGATTAATTAACATCCAATGTGGATGGCAAAAGTCTCATATTGATGTAAGCCTTTTGCTGTATCTGCCATTCAGGAAGAAATATGGTTGCAGTACCTCCTAAAAAAATCACCTTTGTCTCTTCAGAATCGTTGAATGAAAAAATAGAACGTGGAAAGCGTATTAAATACGTTATGAAAGCTTTGCGTTATTCTTCTCGTGAATTTGAGAAGAAATACGGCATTAAAGCTTCTACATTAAGAGGATGGGAACGTGGTGCGCAAACTGGCCTTACCGCAGATGGAGCGCTTAAGTTAATTGCTGCCTTTCAAAACGAAGGAATCAATTGCACCTTGGACTGGCTGTTATATGGCAAAGGCCCAAACCCTATATCGCAAATCATTGGAATTGTTCCTGAATTATTGACATTTCCATTGCAAGTAATGACGAGCACCCCTAATACCATTACACAAGAATTACGTCTCTTTCATCAACTACATCCAGGTGCTGTAGATAGCATTATTAATGATGATGGAATGGAGCCTTGTTTTTACAAGGGTGATTACGTTGCAGGATTGCGTTATTTTGAAAATGATATGAATAAGTTACTGGGATCTAATTGTATTGCTCAATTACAAACGGGACAAACTCTTGTACGGCAATTACAATCCAGCGAAAAAAATGGTTATTATACGCTCACATGCATTAATCCAAACACAAGTGAGCAAGAATCAGTGCTAAAAGACATCCAACTATTTAGCGTCGCTTATATTATCTGGATCAGAAGACCAAACCCCACCAGCTAATTACTTTTTCTTTACCATCTTACTACGATAATCATGATAGCTAATAATCTGACTAGTATCTATGGTAGGATTCATCAATGGTTTTTCAATATAACTGTAATAATAATTTGTTTTTCCTACCAATTTCGTAGCTGGATAAAATAAATTAACTACTTTATCAATATTTTCTGGCGCGGGATATTCATCATGGTTAAATACGTATCTTAACACCCCACGGTTATGAATTGACTTAGCTAGTTGTGGATTAATTTTAACATTTTCTAAATCTATTTCAAATTCGGTTGCTTCCATTAAATCTTCATCATTAAGAACCAACCAGCTTAATTTGCCATTCTCATCTAAAAATAAAAAACTACCCATTTCATCAAGCAAATAATACTCAGTGATTTTTTGTTTTTTTATAAATTCATCAAAAAATCGAATGAACACAGGGTCGTTCAAACAAGAAGGGGGTTCCAATTCAAATATTTCTGGTTTTATTGCCAAGGCGTTAATAATAATTTGAGAAAGATCAACAAAATACTCATGCTGCAACTCTGAAATTGTTTTAACTAAATTTTCTAAATAATTAGGTTCGTTTTTATGAACATACCTATGGATAATCCCATCATTGAACAATTTAACTGCAACATCCAAACCAGCTTCTCCCCCAGTGTCAGGAAAGTTGTCGCCTCTGAATAAAACAAACTCAAGGGGGCAAAGGAGCCCTTATGAGACAAGTCACTAGATATCCCACCGAGATAAAAGCAAGTGTATTGACAAAAGCGTTGGCGCCAAATGCCCCCA
>DATAXC010000261.1:0-20853 GCA_036266895.1 Gammaproteobacteria bacterium | reverse complement strand
TATTTTTGTCCTGGTGCAACCAATAATGGCCGTAAATCTGTACCACGATCTTTTAAGGCAATATAAGTGATGCCGGTAATCCCACGTGAGGTTAAAGTAGCAAAAGTACCACGGGTAATCGGCGTGTCTTTTTTAATATTTAACAATAATTCTACTTGGCGCGGATTGTCATGATTAATCTCAATGCTAGTGACATTACCAACTTGTACGCCATTGTATTCAACGGGTGAATCTATGGTTAATCCAGTCACTGATTCTTGCATATGGACTAAGTAAGTTGAATAATGTTGAAAGGAAAATCCTGAAGATAACCAAATAATGCCTAAGACAATGGCTGTGACCAGGAAAATAACGAAAGCACCGACAATGGTATAGTTTACATTCGTTTCCACGTAGACCCCTGTCCATCAAATCAGCATTTCTTCTTTATTTTACCCCTTTATGGATAGGTTTATCAAATTTAACTCCGATCGGCAAAAAACCCTTGTATCATCGGATCCGGGTCTTTTACCAATTCGGCCATCGGCGCCACCTTCATTACGGTGCCCTTTCCTAGAAAAGCGACCCGATTGGTCACTTTCCATAAGCTATCGACGTCGTGGGTGACCATGACGATGGTCAAACCCATGGTACTTTGCAAATTCAAAATTAACTCATCAAACCCTGCTGCGGTATTGGGATCAAGGCCGGAAGTCGGTTCATCTAAAAAGAGTAATTCTGGATCGAGCACAATAGCCCGCGCTAACCCTGCCCTTTTTTGCATACCACCACTTAATTCTGCTGGATATTTGACGGCATCATCACTGGCTAATCCTGCCAATAAAATTTTTAAAATAGCTAATTGTTGAATGCTATCTGGATCCAGTGCGGTATGTTCTTGTAACGGAAAAGAAACGTTTTCTAATAAGGTCAAAGAACTAAATAAAGCGCTTTGTTGGAATAATACGCCCCAACGTCGTTGAATCGCCAATAATGCTTCTGCAGAAAGCTGCGTAATATCTTGGTTAAAGACATGAATAGAACCCGAAGTCGGCTTAGTCAAACGTAACATTTCACGTAATAAAGTAGTTTTACCAGAACCGCTACCACCGACAATGCCAATGATTTCACCACGATTAATAGTTAGATTAAGATTTTTATGGATGCAGGTACTGCCAAAGTAAGTACTGAGATTTTTTATTTCTATGATAGGCTCTGGTGTTGTCATAGTTTAAGCTTGCTAAAAATAACGGAGAATAACGCATCGGCGACGATAATAAAGAAGATAGCTAATACCACACTGCGCGTGGTATTGCGTCCGACACTATCGGCTTTTTCTTCTACTTTCATGCCTTGGAAACAACCCACGCTGGCAATGATAAGCGCAAAAACCGGCGCTTTACCCAATCCGATCAGTAAAGCGCGCAGTGGAATCACGCTAGGAAATCGTTGCATAAAATCATGCCAAGAAATGCTTAGCATGTTATTAGACATGACCATGCCGCCAATGACGCCAAAAATATCTGACCAGATCGTCAATAAAGGTAAAGCGATAGTTAGACCAATGATTCTTGGCAACAGTAATAATTCGGCAGGTGTCACACCCATGGTATTCAAGGCATCTATTTCTTGATTAATTTTCATCATGCCTAATTGCGCGGTAAAAGCAGAGCCAGTGCGGCCAGCTACCATGATAGCAGTCAATAAGGGGCCAAACTCTCGTAATACTGACAACCCGAGTAAATCGACAATATAGATGTTGGCGCCATAATTGCGTAATTGCAATCCCATTTGAAAGGTAATGACGACACCAATCATGAAAGACAATAAAGCAATAATGGGTAAGGCTTGAAAGCCGGTTTTATAAATTACCGCGGCTAATGCACTCCAACGCATATGGGTCGGTTGACGTAATAAGCGTAGACTTTCATAGGTTAATTGACCTATGAATGCTAAATAATCACGAAATTGACTCAACTGGTCAATCACTTGTTTGCCCATATTAGGCAACCAAGTCAATGGCTGGATAGTCGGTAATGGTTTTTCCTGTTTAAGTTTATCGCTAACTAAAGTTAAAAGTTTTTGATGGGCTTGGTCAAAATTGCGAAATGCAACGTTGATGCCATGCTGTTCTAGCTGATTTTGCCATGTTGTTAGTAGCCATGCGCCGGCACTATCCATTTTGTCAATTTGTTTACCGTCTATAGTGAGATTGCCGGTTTTTGACCAGTTGATTCGAGCAAAATTTTGTTGCAATAATGGCAACGAAAGCAAATCCCAAGCACCTTGGCAGCGTAATTGTTGCTTTTGCGCATCATAGCTGACTGCTGCCGAGATAGCATCCACGGTTAATTCCCTAACATTAAAAAAATCTGTTCTTTGATTTCATCTACAGAATTCATGCCTTCAATACGGACATATTTCGGCAAATGATTTTTTGTATGATGATCTTCTTGCAAATAATATTGGCGTAATGGACTGGTTTGCGTTTGGTAAACAGCAAGCCGTTTACGAATTACTTCTTCATGATCATCCGGTCGTTGGATTAAAGGTTCGCCAGTCATATCGTCTTTATTGCTAACTAGCGGTGGTTGATAAATGAGGTGGTAAATTCGGCCAGAAGCAGGATGAATACGCCGCCCACTCAGCCGTCTGACAATTTCTTCTTCAGGCACATCGATGTCGATAACATAATCAATGCTAGTTTTTGCATGCAACGCTTCTGCTTGTGCAATAGTACGGGGGAAGCCATCCAATAAAAAACCTTTGGCACAATCAGGTTGTTTAATCCGAGCTAAAACCAGTTGAATCATTAAGTCATCGGGAACCAATTGGCCTGCTTCAACAATTACTTTAACTTGTTTACCTAAGTCTGTGCCTTGTTGAATGGCTGCTCGCAAAATATCGCCGGTAGAAATATGTGGAATATGGTATTTTTCGGCAATGAATTTCGCCTGTGTGCCCTTCCCTGCCCCAGGACAGCCGAGTAAAATTAAACGCATTAGGTTAAATCCTCTTTTTAATCTCTAAGCTTATAACATCCAAATTTATTTTAGGTAGCATCGGTTATAAATACAATCTATTTTGAGAAAAGTGGTGGGCGCAGCGCTCAGAAGTATCCCCACAAATTTATTATGTTGAAGGTTAGAAAAGCCAAAACATCGCATACGCAGAGAAGAAGATGCAGATAGCCTGCCAGACGGAACTGCTCCTGCGACCCCGCAACGCGTGCGGGGTCCGGCAAAAGCAAAAAGCGCCGGACGGTCTGGCAGGCTACCTGCAATCTTCTTCTCTGCTCGATCAAGGTCATTATGTAAGATAGGAAAAGCTTTTCCCTTACATTTAAGAATACATTTCTGCGTATGCTGATGCTTTTGTTTATTAACGCGGATCAATCGGAAAGCCTTTAGTATAAGTTTTGAGAATAGCTAAAGCACGTTGGCTACCGACTTCACGCCATTGATCATAAGCTTCTAGCGGCATTAAATCAGCATTCTGGTGAATCGATTGCAATACATCCATCAGGACGACGAATTGCAAGGCTAATAAACCATATAGATCATTTGCTTTTTGTGAGATGGCACTATAAGCAGTTTGTCCCAGATTAACAAAATAACTGATCTTCACTTGTTTTCTTTCGACTATTTTGGGAAATAATCCAGCTAATAGCAGACATTCATCTCCCACATGTTGTAGAGAAACTTGACGTTGCAGCCTTTGTTGCGCAGCAGCTTCTAAAAAGGCGGTTGCTAATACCCGTTTGGCTACTTCAGGTTGGTTAGAATAGCGCATTAATAGTGCAATTAAATACGTTTCCAGATCGGGCTGTAGGGTCACTTGGCAACGGTTTTCTGCAAATTGAATAGCTTCTTGCCAAAGTGTGATAGTAGATGAATTCGTTAATACAGTCATAGCGTTACCCCCTATTACCAGATAAACTACCCCTATATTCTTTAATTATAAGATATTTTCATTAAAATAGGCTGAATGGAAATAAAACATGAATAATCAATTATGGGACCTCGGTCATGACAACCGAAAAAGCTTATTTATTTCTGATCTACACTTAGACCAACAATACCCAGAAACCACACAGCAATTTCTCCAGTTATTAGTAAGTTGTGATGCATCGGTAGATGCACTGTATATTTTAGGTGATTTATTTGAATACTGGTTGGGTGATGACGATGATGCACCATTTTATCAAAAAATAATCGATGCTTTAAAAACAACAACGAATAAAGGATTAGCGATTTATTTTATGCATGGTAATCGTGATTTTATGATTGGGAAATCCTTTTTGCAGAAGACGGGCTGTCAATTATTACCAGAAGAACAAAAAATTATGTTATATGGCACACCGGTGTTATTAATGCATGGAGATACTTTATGCACACAAGATGTCGTGTATTTAAAATGGCGTAAATATGCTAAGAACCCTACCCTGCAAAAATTAGCTTTAATTTGCCCGCTCGCTTGGCGGCGCTGGTTTGCTAATCATGCACGGAAAAAAAGCCATCAACATACCCGTTCTATTGCGATGACGGTGATGGATGTGGATGCGGCAGCAGTAAGACAAGTCATGCAAAAACATCAAGTCAGTTATTTGATTCATGGCCATACCCATCGGCCAGGAACACATGAAGTGGGAGAGAATGAGACACGAATAGTGCTGGGCGCTTGGCATGAGCGCGGTTATGCGCTGGTGTGGTCGGCGGGGGGTGATAGGCGCTGCCTTAGGTTCATGGAAAAGCCCCTCTCCCGCCCTTCGGGCACCCTCCCCCGTAAACGGGGGAGGGGATAATAGATGAGCCACAGTTTTTCCCTCGTTTATACGATTAAACCCGAATTTTTGCCCTCCCCCGTTTACGGGGGAGGCCCGAAGGGCGGGAGAGGGGCTTTTCCATGAACCTAAATGTTCACTCTATTTACAACGACAGCGGCTTATAACTAATCACTATCCCTTGCAATTTCATTTCGTCTGACAAACGATCTGCTAATTCACGCGCAGCACCCTGCTCTTGTTCGGGGCCGACAAATACCCGAGTTGAATAACCAAAAGTAGTTGATATTTGCTGCGTAAATGCACGATACCCATTAGCCCGAAGTTGATTCACTAAACGTAAAGCATTTGCTTTGTTTTTAAAATTACCTAATTGAATCACCCACGCTGAACTTTTTAAATTGACTAAACCATTTTCAACAGTTGTTGAAGTAGCAATAACACGAGTTGGCTTGATCATTTTAATAGCGTTAGTTGTTTTTGCAGTTGTTTTTGTTTTACTGTTATTGGTGTTACTTGCAATCTGTTGTACTTTTTTTTCCGGTTTAAATTTAATTGTATTTTGTTGTTGAGTAACAGCAACTGGCGCGCTTAGCGTTTCATCTATGAGCGCTGGTGTTGCTTTCGTGTTTTCTGCTTGTTGATCACTGCTGCCTGCGATGGGGATAACGGCTTGTGATGGCTGTATGACTGAAGGTGAGGTAATTGCTTCATCTATTGCAGCTATGTTTGGGGTAACTGGTGTGACTAATGCTGATGTCACTGGCGCTGGTTTATCTTCTATCGGTTGTGCTTTATTTTCTGGCTTAGCGCTCCCTGTATTCTGTTCGTTGGCTTCTGACTCAGCTGCTGACACTTGTACGGCTTGGTCTGGGAATGGCGGCGCTTTTACTACTGTTAACCCTGAGGAAAAGTCTTTTTCATTTTCTAATAAAGGAAAAGCAATAATCACTAATCCTAAAACAACGAATATCCCCAATAATCTATGTTTGGTCTTTTTTTGCATCTTACTCTATCCTCATCTTAACTTTTAAGCGCTAATAGATTGTTTAGTTAATTTTGCCAACAATTTTGCAATGCCTAAACGCATATTGGTGCGATGCAAAATCATATCAATGGCGCCATTTTTTAATAAGAATTCACTGGTTTGAAAACCTTCTGGTAATTTCTCTCGAACAGTTTGTTCAATGACACGAGGGCCGGCAAAACCAATGAGTGCATTAGGTTCGGCAATAATAATATCGCCTAACATGGCAAGACTTGCTGAAACACCACCAAAAGTCGGATCGATTAATACGGAAATATAAGGGACGCCATGTTCGGATAACTGCGCTAAAACAGCACTCACTTTCGTCATTTGCATCAAAGAAATAAGCCCTTCTTGCATACGCGCACCACCACTGGTTGCAAAACAAACCAAGGGAATATGCCGCTCTATACTGACATTTGCTGCACGAACAAAACGCTCTCCTACGGCCGCACTCATGGAGCCGCCAATAAAACCATATTCAAAAGCGATGGCTACAATAGGTAATTGACATAACTGGCCTTGCACCGCAACTAAAGCTTCTTTTTCATTGGTAGCTTGTTGTGCCGCAGATAAACGATCGCGATATTTTTTTAAATCTCTAAATTTCAATCTATCTTCTGGCCCGACTTCTGCAGCAATTTCCACCATTGCTTGTGGATCTAAAAAATATTCTAAACGCTTACGTGCAGAGATACGCATGTGATAATCACATTTAGGACATACTTCCAAATTTCTTTCTAATTCCGATCGATATAATACGGCATTGCAATTGTTGCATTTTGACCATACGCCTTCGGGCACGCCTTTTTTCGTATGCGTTCCGGTTTGGATACGTGATGGTAATAATTTTTTAAACCAACTCATTCGATATATTACTCCGCAATTAAATTAAAACTCCTTCTCCCCTTGTGGGAGAAGGTGGCCCGAAGGGCCGGATGAGGGGGGTCGCTTACCCCTCACCCGCTGCTGCGCAGCGGCCTCTCCCACAAGGGGGAGAGGTAAAAAGCCGTGATGATCTGCCCCCAATTTTATATCAAAATTGGCGTATCAGATAGCGGAAATATATAAGGTTCTGGATAACGTACATGGGTCAAATAAAGACCATCTGCTGGAGCAGTTTCGGCAGCTACCTTGCGGCTTTTTGCTGCTAGCACGGTCTGCATCCATTCCGGGGGGTGCATCCCAGTACCAATCTTCATTAAGGTGCCTGCGATATTACGTACCATATGATGCAAAAAAGCATTCGCCTCAATTTCAAGCACAATATATTGATTATGCCGTTGTAACGTACATTCTATCACCTTGCGTACTGATGTTTTAGCATTGCATTGTGAAGAACGAAACGAATTAAAATCATGCTCCCCAATTAAATATTGTGCAGCTTGCTGCATAGGTTCTATCTGTAAAGGATAGTAATGCCAACTAGCACGGGTAGATAAAATAGCGGGACGAATGGGATGATTAAAAATGATGTAGCGATAGCGTCTTGCTGTCGCTGTAAATCGCGCATGAAAATGATAATCGACATGTTTTGCCCAACGTACCACTATCCCAGGCGGTAAATGCGTATTCGTCCCCCAAATCCAAGCATCAATATGTCGTTTAGCTCGAGTGTCAAAATGTACGACTTGTCCTGAGGCATGCACATTGGCATCGGTACGACCCGCACAGAATAAGAAAATAGGTTCATTAGCAATCTTGGCTAACGCTTCTTGCAAGATCCCTTGAATAGTGGGTAGATTTTGTTGTACTTGCCAGCCATAAAAACCATGGCCGTTGTACTCGATACCTAGTGCGATACGCATATTATATTTCTCGTTAAGATGGAAAGCCTCTCCCACAAGGGGAGAGACGATATTCTTCACTTTTTCATTATTCAACAACGCTCCCACAAGGTGCAAGGTAACTCTAATTATTAACACAAATCCAGCAACTCTTGTGCTTCACTCTGCTGCATGGCATTCCCCTGTTTAACAACTATCTCTAAAATTTTCTTCGCTAATTGCTGTTTGCCAGTTTCAATGTAAGCACGGGCTAAATCTAATTGTGTTGCTACTTTATCTTCACCCGAGATGGCAGATAACAATTCATCTTCTAGTACATAAGCATTTTCTTTAGTATTTTCTTTTTTTATTTTTTTCTTATTCACCTTAATCGATGGTTGAGCCTGGTTTTGCTCAATCACTATCTCGCTCAGTTTAGTATTGATTGCTTTATTCCGTCGGCCCCATTGATTAAAAATCAAATAAATACCCAAGATAAAAACGACTAACGCACCAATCCCAACAGACAGTAAGATCGCCAAATAACTTTTAATAATCAGTGTAATCATAAGTAAGTATGCTTAAGTTAAGTAATCTGTAATTAAATGCTCAGCAATTTGGATGGCGTTTAATGCTGCGCCTTTACGTAAATTATCCGCAACAATCCACAAGTTTAAACCTTTTTCATGCGAAATATCTTCGTGAACACGACCAATATACACCGCATCTTTACCTGCTGCATCAACTGCTGGTGTGGGATAAGGATGCGCCCCTGTGATTAATTTAACCCCTGGCGCATTTTTTAATAATTGCATTGCTGTCGCTGCAGTGATTTTTTCTTTTGTTTCAATATGCACAGAGGCAGAATGCCCATAAAAAACCGGAACACGTACCGCGGTAGGGTTGATCGCTAAAGTCTTATCCGCATAAATTTTTTGCATTTCCCAAACCATTTTCATTTCTTCGCGCGTATAGCCATTTTCTTGAAAATCATCAATATGCGGCAAAACATTAAATGCAATTTGTTGTGGATAGACTTTAGGTTGAACCGGTTGATGGTCAAGACATTGTCTAGTCTGTTCAATCAATTCAGCAACTGCTTCTTTACCCGTGCCGGAAACCGATTGATAGGTGGCAACATTGATACGGGTAATACCTACCGCGTCATAAATCGGTTTTAAGCCGACAGCAATCGGAATCGTATTACAATTCGCATTGGCAATAATATTCATTTTACGGTAATCCGCCAGCGCAGATAAATTCACTTCTGGCACAATCAGCGGTACATCGGGATGATTGCGATAATGAAAACTTTTATCAATCACCACATTCCCTGCGGCTGTTGCTTGCGGAATATATTCTGCAGCGAGTGCATTGCTGACACAGAAAAAAGCTAATTGGGTTTTTTGAAAATCGAATGTCGCCAAGTCATGAATAAAGTGCATTTCACCATGGATGTCTATTTTTTTGCCAGCAGATTGTTGGCTAGCAATTAAATAAAGTTGTTTGACAGGTAATTTTCTTTCTTTAATCAATGTCAGCAGCATAGTACCGACTAAGCCAGTCGCACCGACAATCGCGATCGAAATATTGGACATAAGATCTCCAGGGGTTAGCGATAAAGCATTATATGCTATCATTAGAGAGGGTAGTAAAGTAAATAAGGACTTGCTATGAGCGGCTTATATTCTTCTATCACGGAATTTGATTTAGCCAATCGTACATTTAAAGAGATTAAAATCAATGAGTTAGATTTAAACTCCACGGACAAGCATAAGATTTATTGGATTCATTGCGATTTAAATGATATGGACAATTTTAAGGCAATATCAGAAAAAGTGCAATTATCGGAAGCGGTTGTCAGCTTATGTCAACAAGAAGATGGCGTTGCTAAATTAATTGATGATAATGAGTCACTGACAATTAGAGTTCAATGTTTATTAGTTAATGCGGTAAATGATAATCAGAGCGTAGATTTTGGTGGTTTACTGATTCACCTCACCACGCGTTATTGTTTAACTGCTAGCTTCACAGCCATTCCCGCTGTCATTACCTTTGCTGAAACTTATCATAAATCGCTGAAATATGCGAAGACACCTTGTTTTATTTTATTTTTATTGCTGGATAATGCGATTAATGATTATTCGAATATTTTACTAGATTTTGAATCTATCGCCGATCAAATTGATCTTAATATGCGAGAAATCGATGATAACACTTTATATAGTGAAATCATGGATTATAAAAAGCAAGTGATTAAAGCAAAACGTTATGGTGCGATTATTCGCGACATTCTCATGCGCATTTCTGGGCGTAAATTCATCGTTATTTCGGAACAATGCCGTTTATCTTTATTGAATTTATTTAATCACAGTGAAATCATTGTCAAAGAAGCAGACGCAATCAAAGATATTTTTAAAAGTATTTTGGATCAAATTGATAATGCCTTGATACAAAAGCTGAGTAATACCATGCGCGTATTAACTGCTTTTGCTGCGATTTTTTTACCAGTCGCTATTATTCCTGCTATTTATGGTATGAATTTTCAGATACCCGAATTAAAATGGGAATATGGTTATTTTTATGCGCTATCATTAATGGCGGTGACTGGCATTTTACTTTTTTACTTCTTCAAAAAGAAGGATTGGTTTTAATGCTTTCAATGCCTTGCAACCAAACACTAATGGTTTCACTCATTAATTCTGGGCATACTTCCTGCGCCAAATGCAGTTCTTCGCCGATATCGACAATTTCTATGTGAGGCAAATGTTCTTTTGCCCACATGACGGTTTCTATTGTTGTAATAAATCCAGGAACAGAATACAACAATAATTTTGGCAAAGAAGAGACAGCTAGTTGCTTGGAGTAATCAACAATCAGTTGATTAATAGGTTCATTATCTTCAGATAATAATTCTTTAAAATATTGCAAAATAGGTTTTTCAGCACCCGCTTCCATGAACGGCTGACGATAATTTTCAAGTTCCTCTGCTGCGAGCGGCCGCATAATGGCCTGCTGAATTAATTTATCGACTAAGGTGACATCGTGCACATGTTCGAGATTAGTTAATTGTTCTTGAAAAGGCAGCGACAAATCACCGTTGTGCAATGAACGTAGAAAAGCTTCATAGAACACTAATCCCTTACAGTTTTTTTCATGTTGCATCGCATATTGAAATCCAATCACCGAACCCCAGCCATGCATAATTAATGTGATGTTTTTTAAATTAAGCGTTTCGATGAATTTTTGTAGATAACGACTATGATCATAAATACTGTATTCAATATCGGGTTTATCGGATTGACCAAAACCAATTAAATCAGGCGCGATACAGCGGCCTAATTTAGAAAGATGTGGAATAAGATGACGCCAGAGATAGCTGGAAGTAGGAATGCCATGTAAAAACAAAATAGGGTCGCCCTCACCTGCTTCTAGGTAATGCATATTTGCATTGTCTAGGTTGACGTATTTTGATGGAAAAGCGGGTAGCTTGGTGTTTTCTATAATCATATATAATCCTTACTTCGTTCATATAACAAAGCCCTGTTACTAGGTCGCTTGCGAAAAATCAAATAATTCTCTTAACACAACCGAGTAAGTCACAAAATCAACCACATCACTCGATTTTACATCAGACACTAATTTTTGCCATCTTTCCATAAAAAATTGATAGCGCTGCACCCACATATTAATTTTTTCTTCAATATTTTTGTCTTTGAAATCTTTGGCTTTCATAGACAACACTTTAATGCTTAGTTTGCGTTGAACCCGATCTAAATCATCACGAAATCCCGCGCGTGCTAATTCATCCCATTGGTTTTCAACGGCATAGGTATTCATTAATTCTCTAAGCCAATTCAATTCGAGGCGATTGCCGATATGATAATAAGTTTTAGCCACCTCAGCTAAATCCAAATCATATTTTCGTACCGCTTCAACAATATCTAATGAGGTATATAAGGTGCTACAACTTGCCACACTGTGTGCTAATTTTTCTGGTACACCCTGCTCAATCAGGGTATGAATACTTTGGGTAAGATTTTCTTTGCCTGTATCATCTAAAAATTGCGGCAAATGCTTAATTAAATCTGCGATGGTTGGTGCAAAATCATCAATTGCTTTTTGTATCTCAATATTGGGCTTGCGATTACGTAAAAACCAACGCGTTGCGCGCCGCACTAAGTGGTAAACATAGAGCATCATTCGATATTGTACCATAGGCTCCACTTTATAATCCAATGCGGTAATTTGCTGCCACAAGTCTTCCATGTGATAAATACTTTCTACAATAGTGAATGATCGGATAATAAAGGCAACCGATGCGCCAGTCTCACGTTGTAATCGCTCAACAAAATAAATACCCATACGATCACTGATCGCTTTACATAATTGAGTTGCGACAATTTCTCGACGCAAACTATGATCTTTCATTTGTTGAAAATATTTTTCTCGTAATGGTTTAGGAAACGCTGTCACCAAATATTTATCAAAAAAATCCTCTTCTGGTAAATCGCTGGCTAAAATATCTTGTTTTAAATGGATCTTACAATAAGCCATTAACATGGAAATTTCAGGACGCGTTAAGGGTTTATTGCTGGCTTTACGTTCAAGCAAGGTTTTATCATCAGGTAAACATTCTAATTTCCTATCTAACGAGCCTCTTTTTTCTAAATCATTAATATAATGCCTAAATAAATCCATAGTCTGTTGTGCAACCGATGTTTCTAGGCTAAGCATTTGCGTTTGATCATAGTTATCTAATAAAACCAATTCAGCGACTTCATCGGTCATTTTTTCTAATAATTTATTGCGTTGTTCTTTACTCATTTCTCCTTCTGTCACCAAGCGATTCAATAGAATTTTAATGTTGACTTCATGATCAGAACAATCCACACCCGCAGAGTTATCAATAAAATCCGTATTAACAATGCCGCCTTGTAAAGAGTATTCAATACGCGCCAATTGCGTCATGCCGAGGTTGCCCCCTTCCGCAATCACTTTAGCTTTTAATTCTGTTGCATCAACACGAATTGCATCATTAGTACGATCACCAACATCTAAATGGGACTCTTGCGTGGATTTAACAAAGGTGCCAATGCCACCATTCCAAATCAGTTCTACCGGTGACTTTAAAATGGCGCGGATTAATTCATTAGGCGCCATTGCATCTTTTTTAATGTGAAAAACCTCCTTCATTTCAGGGGTTATTTTGATAGATTTTAATGAACGATTAAATACACCGCCGCCAGCAGAAATTAATTCCATGTTGTAGTCAGTCCAGCTAGAACGAGGTAAATCAAATAAACGTTTTCTTTCATCGTAACTGATTGCCGCATTCGGCTGCGGATCAATGAAAATGTGTTGATGATTAAATGCAGCAAGCAATTTAATATGTTTAGATAGCAACATACCATTACCAAAAACATCGCCGCTCATATCACCAATACCAATCACAGTGAAATCAGTTTGTTGTGGATCAATACCCAATTCACGAAAATGACGTTGTACTGAAACCCAAACTCCGCGTGAGGTAATACCCATTTTTTTATGGTCATAACCAGCAGAACCGCCTGAAGCAAATGCATCACCTAGCCAAAAATTGTATTTTTGCGCTATGCCATTAGCAATATCTGAAAATGTTGCCGTTCCTTTATCGGCTGCGACTACCAAATAGGGATCATCTTCATCATAACGTACTACACGTGCAGGTGGATCTATCGTTCCCTCAACAATATTGTCAGTAATATCTAACAAACCAGCAATGAACATAGAATAGCAGCTGACGACTTCTTTCATATATTCATCGCGACCCATGTCAGCCGTTTGTGTCATTTTAACTACAAATCCCCCTTTCGCACCTTCTGGTACAATCACGGTATTTTTTACTTGCTGTGCTTTCATTAAACCTAATACTTCAGTACGAAAATCTTCTTTGCGATCTGACCAGCGTAATCCGCCACGTGCAACTTTTCCTGCGCGCAAGTGAATACCTTCTACTCGAGGCGAATAGACAAATACTTCAAATTTTGGAATAGGCAGCGGTAATTCGGACATGAGAGAAGGGTCAAATTTAAAAGAAAGGTAAGGTTTAGCATGGCCTTCTTCATCTTTTTGAAAGTAATTTGTTCGCAACGTGGCTAAAATCAGCTCAAGAAATCGACGTAAAATTCTATCTTCATCCAAACTGGTTACCAAATCGAGTGCTTGTTCAATCATCGCCACTATTTCTGTTTGTTCTGGATGTTTGTGGTGTTGAATCACTGGATCAAAACGTAACGCAAATAGCTGTACGAGTAATTTAGTAATTTCAGCATTATTGATGAGCGCTTCTTCAATGTAATCTTGACTTAAATTAAAACCAATTTGTCGAAGGTATTTGGTATAGGCCCGTAGCACAGTGGTCTCATGCCAGGTTAAATTTGCTTCAATAACCAAGCGGTTAAAGCCATCGTTTTCTGCTTCGTTAAACCAAATTTTAGTAAATGCGGTTTGGAAATTATCTTGAATATCTTTAATATTAATCGACTGACTGCCAGCATAAGTCATGTCAAAATCATTAATCCAAATGCGCAAACCGTCTTTAAACTTAAGCTCATGGGGTCTTTCGCCAATAATGCGCAAACCCATGTTTTCAAGCAGCGGCAGCACATCTGATAAAACCACAGTTTGTTCAGCATGAAATAACTTTAAACCTACGGTATTATTGCCATTCAAATGGGTAAATAACATGCCTAAAGGATTTTCTTTAGATAAAGATTCCATTATTTCTATATCTTGCAAGGCTTCAAAAGAAGAATAATCATCTATATAACTTGCCGGTACTGCTTTACTGTATCGATAATAAAGCCGTAATCCTTCTGCCTCACCATATTGCACAAGTAACTGGTCTTTTAAATCGTCTGCCCAAGAACGTGCGATCGCAATCAATTGTTTTTCTATTTGTGCCACATCATATTCTACGGGTACCTTCGGATTAACGCGCACTAAGAAATGGATACGTGCTAATACGGAATCAGAAAAATAAGTGGTGAAAGTACATTCAATACCTTGAAATGCTTTCATTAAGATATCTTGGATGCTATAAGCTAGGTTAGTAGTAAATCTTTCACGTGGCACATAGACTAAACAAGAAAAATATCGATAAAACGCATCACGGCGTACTAACAAACGAACACGACGACGTTCTTTAAGTTGAATAATGGCTAAAGTGGTTGCCAATAATTCTTCATGCGTTGCCTGAAATAAATCATCGCGCGGTAAGGTTTCTAATAAATGAACCGCTTCTTTACCATCATGGCTATTAAATGGAAAGCCCAGATCTTGCAGCACTTTATCTACTTTATGTCGTAAAAAAGGTATTTGTCGTGGACTAGAGTGATATGCTGTTGATGTGTACAAACCGATAAACCGGCTTTCACCAACCAATTCACCTTTGTTGTTAAAATGCTTGACTCCAATATAATCAGTATAGGCGCGGCGGTGCACGGTAGAAGTGGTGTTGGTTTTGGCAATAATCAAAATATTTTTAGAAAGCGCCATTTTTCTTGCTTGTGGTGGTAATTCTGCATAACTTTTTGATGCTGTTGTATTGGTTTCATCTCGCAATACACCCAAACCCGAACCAGGTACAATTTGCAGTGCACGATTGGTATCATTACCAATTAATTTATAATCGCGCGATCCTAAAAATGTAAAATTATTATTGATGAGCCAACGTAAAAAATCACATGATTCTGCTACTTCTGCTGGATCTACCGGCGGCGGGTTATTTTCTAATTCATTCAAGCAGCTTTCTACGCGTTCTACCATTTTACGCCAATCAGCAACTGACGCACGAACATCTTCTAACACATGATCGATGTCAGTTTTTAAATCTTCCATGGCTTTTTCATCAGTCACTCGATCAATCTCAATATAAATCGGTGCTTCAGAATAAACGTTTGTTGTTTCCGTAGAACCTAGCGGTAAAATATCAACAATTCGATTTTGATTATCTCTTTTGACTTTTAGGCCACCAAAATGAATGATGAAATGAATTTGATAGCGATGACGATTAATCACCATACGGATAGAATCGACTAAAAAGGGAATATCATCATGCGATACTTGAATAATAGTATGAGTCGAATCCCACCCTTCTTTCGCAACGGTAGGATTAAAAATTCGTATTTTTGCTTCATCGGGTTGGCGTTGATAAACAAATTTCCAATGCGAGTAGAGAATACTATATAAATTTTTAATTGACTGTTGCTGTAAATCTTCTAAGGCGGTAGAAACAAAGTAGCGTTCGGCAAAGGCTTCTAATAACGGAATCTCTTTTTCTGGGGCATGATTTTTAATATAGGTCTGGACTTGCTTAATAATATCTTGGCATTCGTTGTTATTAACATTGTTCATGTTAACTCCTGCATTTTGTGAGTTTGTGTGGGTGTTGGCATTATATTCTCCCTGTTGGCCTGGTTGGCTTGATGCTTCCGTTCGTCCCTTCCCTGTTTATTTTTTTTACTTTGAATTTAAGGCTATTATACTGTGGTATATGGCGGGGGCAAGACTTTAGGGGATAAATAAATACGGGAGAGGGGTTTTTCCTTACCATTTTTTAATTAGCGCTTACCCCCCAAATAACTCGCTAACGCGCCTGCGGGTGTCACCCACTCTCCTTTTGCCAATTTAACCTGCGCTAACTTGCCTATCGCTAATCCGGTCGGGCATTGCTTACTATCCACCTCCACAGGTTCACACTCTACCCGAGCAATCAATTGTTCAGCATATGCTTCCCAAGCATCACCAATCGCATAATAATTTTCTACCCTTGCAGGTAACGCTATCTCTTCTATCTTACACAGCTGATCCCCATGCACAGCAACGGCTAATCCCTGTGCATCAATCTGATACAGTGCCCAGTATATTTGCCCCATACGAGCATCTTGTGCAACCAGCAGCTTCATCCATTGTTTATCTAAATAAGCTGCTTGCGCTGCTGCTGCTAATGAAGAAACCGGCACAATAGGACAATTTGCGACTAAACCGATGGCTTGGGCTGCACTAGCTGCAATACGTATCCCGGTAAAACTGCCAGGGCCACAACCAAAGGCCAAGGCGTCTAATTGCTGATAAGATAGCACGGCATCAGTCATTAATTCTCTGATCATAGGTAAAAGAAGATGGGCTTGTTGTCTAGGGGCGATACGATGCAAAAGATTATTGTTGAATTCAGGTTCTCTGAGTAAGGCAACCGAGCAGGCTAACGAAGAAGTATCAAAAGCAAGCATGTTCATGGCCATTCTTTTTCAAGATAAACCAATTTACCTTCTGTTTCTGTCCAGTCATCGGCATCAGGCGGGGCGTCTTTACGTCGAGTAATATTAGGCCACTTTTCGGCTAATTCTTCATTTAAAGCTAAAAATGCATGGTCTTTTTCAGGTAAGTCGTCTTCGGAATAAATCGCATTGACTGGGCATTCAGGTTCACATAATGCACAATCGATGCATTCACTGGGATTGATCACCAAGAAATTAGGACCTTCATAAAAACAATCGACTGGACAAACTTCGACACAATCAGTGTATTTACAACGTATGCATTTCTCAGTGATAACAAACGTCATAAAAGCTTCCCCAGGAAACCTCTAAGGATGATTTATGCCCGAGGCCGGAATCGAACCGGCACAGGACCAGGTCCCGAGGGATTTTAAGTCCCTTGCGTCTACCAGTTCCGCCACCCGGGCATTTTATATTTACAAATAGGCTGAGGTCGGAATCGAACCGGCGTCCGCGGCTTTGCAGGCCGCTGCATAACCACTCTGCCACCCAGCCATTATCTTATAGCGGGAAACGAGACTCGAACTCGCGACCCCAACCTTGGCAAGGTTGTGCTCTACCAACTGAGCTATTCCCGCATGGTTTTTCATTGCTTCATTGCGCGTCATTCTAGCGTGACATATTGTTATGTCAAGTAAATTAAACAGAAATTAATTGTGCCCAAGCTGCCTTGAGATATAAGTACATAGACCAAATAGTTAACACTGCAGCAACATATAACAACATATACCCAGAATAAATTAACAGTGGATTCGCATAACTATCACAACATAACAACACGATAAGCGCCAGCATTTGTGCTGCGGTTTTAATTTTGCCTAATTTAGATACGGCTACATGGGCGCTTTTACCAATTTCTGCCATCCATTCTCGCAAAGCGGAAACCATTAATTCACGTGCAACGATAATCGCAGCGGGTATAGCAATAAATGCGGTGGGTATAGAAACGGTAGAAACCTGGGTACTCACTAATTGAAAAGTGGGTTCCGCAACAATCAACACCAATACGACTGATACCATCAATTTATCCGCTACAGGATCTAAAAAAGCACCGAGCTTGGTCGTTTGTTTTAAATAACGGGCTAAATAGCCATCTAACCAATCGGTTATAGAAGCAATAGTAAAGATAATCGCTGCAGCGAAATGCGCCCAAGTAACCGGTAAATAGAAAAAAACAACCAACAACGGGATCAACGAAATTCTGAATAACGTGATCAAGTTTGGCCAATTAAATAATATCTGAGTGTAAGGTGGTGTCATGGAACGTCGCAAATATGCGCTCGGCTAAAGGTCGGTTAATACCAGGTACTTTTACTAATTCTTCAAGACTAGCATGAGCGAGCCCTTGAATACCACCAAAATAACGTAATAATTCACGGCGGCGTTTAGCACCGATACCGGGGATAAATTCCAATGATGAGTGTTGCCGTGTTTTGTCGCGTCGTTGTCGATGGCCAGTAATGGCAAAACGATGTGCCTCATCACGAATATGTTGAATCAGATGCAAGGCTAAGGAATCCGCAGACAAATGTAATACGGGTTGCCCTGGACGATGCAAGGTTTCAAATCCTGGTTTACGCCCTGCCCCTTTAGCAACGCCGATTAATAAAATGTCATGAATCCCTAAAGTTGCCATGACCGTTATCGCGGCATTTAATTGCGGCTTACCTCCATCTATCAATACGATATCTGGCAAAGAGGCTTCTTTTTGTAATCGTTTAAACCGCCTTAACAAGACTTGCTGCATTGCTGCTGGATCATCGCCAGGGGTAATATTTTCAATATTAAAACGACGATAATCACTTTTTACTGGGCCTTGCTGGTCGAATACCACGCAAGAAGCCACGGTAGCCTCGCCTTGGCTATGGCTAATATCGAAACATTCAATACGCCGCGGCATGCTATCCAGCACCAATTCTGTTTGTAAGGCAGTCATCCGTGCTCGCATATTAATTTTAGTAAACAACCGCGTTGCTAACGATTGCTTTGCACTCATCATTGCCATATCTAACCATTTCTTTTTTTCGCCGCGTATCGGTTGCATTAATTCGACTTGATGTTGTGCCTGCTCGATTAAAACTTGTTGCAATAAACGCTGATCAACTATTTTTTCATGGGTAATAATTTGTTTAGGAATATTTTCTAGTGGTGAGGAACTGCTTAAATAATGCTGCGTTAAGAATGCCGCAATCACTTCGTTTGCTAGAGAGTGCTGCGGTACAGTCGGAAAATAAGATTGGCTTCCTAAAATTTGTCCATGCCGAATAGACAATACTTGGATACAGGTATTATTTTCTTGATTGGCATAACCAATCACATCGGCATTACCCTGCGCGACATTTACATATTGTCGTTCTTGGATTTGCCGCAAACGTTGTATTTGATCGCGGTAATGTGCTGCACCTTCAAAATCTAAGGTCTGCGAAGCAATTTCCATTTTATTTTGTAATGCATGGATAATTTCATCATTCTTACCTTCTAGGAACTTGACTGCTAATTCTATTTGCTGGGCATACTCTATTTTGTTGACCAAATCAACACAAGGGCCGGTACAACGCTCGATTTGATATAATAGACAGGGTCGCGTACGTGCAGCAAAAAAGTTATCGGTACAGGTACGAATACGGAATAGTTTTTGTATCATACTAATCGTTTCTCTCACTGCCAGCGAACTAGGATAAGGGCCAAAGTAACGGCCATTTTTTTTACGCTGTCCTCGATACAAATCAATGCGCGGATAACCATGATGAGAAATTACAATATACGGATAACTTTTATCATCTCTCAGCAAAATATTATAACGTGGCCGATGTTGCTTAATTAAATTACATTCGAGCAATACCGCTTCATTTTCGCTGTGCGTCACAATAATATTAATATCGTGAATATATTTAACTAAAGATAAAGTTTTTAGATCTTTGACGCGACCACTAAAATAACTGGTAATGCGTTTCTTCAAATTTTTAGCTTTGCCTACGTATAGAATACCACCTTGCTCATCTAGCATTTGATAAACGCCGGGATGATGAGATAAGTTGGTTAAAAATGTTTTGATGTTGATGTTACGCATGAAGTCCTACCCTCTCCCGCCCTTCGGGCCCTCCCCCGTAAACGGGGGAGGGGATAATAGACAGGTCAATTTATTCCCTCCCCCACTTGTGGGGGAGGGTGCCCGAAGGGCGGGAGAGGGATTTTTTAGCCTTCCCCACCAATCATCTCTCTAAATTCTTTCTCACGCAAAACCCGCACACCTAGCTGCTTTGCCTTATCTAACTTCGAACCAGGCTCTGCGCCCGCCACCACATAACTTGTTTTATTCGATACGCTACCTGCTACTTTTGCGCCCAACTGTTCTAATTTTTCTTTGGCAACATCTCGACTCATACTTTCTAAAGTCCCAGTTAAAACAAAGGTTTTACCGGCGAGTGGTGACTGCAAATTTACTTTCACTGCAGGCCAATGAATGTTTGCATGCAATAATTTCGCAATTACTTTTTGATTATGCGGCTCTTGAAAAAAATGACTGATATGTAATGCAACCACTGGCCCAACATCGGACACATTTTGTAACGCGATTTCATCCGCTTGTTGCAATGCTGGCAAGGTTTTAAAATGCAAAGCCAATTGTTTAGCGGTGGCTTCACCCACTTCTCGAATACCTAATGCATATAAAAAACGATCAAAGGTGGTATTTTTACTTTTTTCAATTTCGACTAATAAATTTTGCGCTGATTTTTTTCCCATGCGCTCTAAATTTTCCAATTGTTCAGCAGTTAAATCATAAATACCTGCGGCAGACGTAATTAATTTTGCATCAACTAGTTGTTCCACTAATTTATCGCCTAAACCTTCAATATTCATCGCACGGCGTGAAGCAAAATGTTTGATGTTTTCTTTGCGTTGTGCCGGACAAGCCAATTCACCGGTACAGCGCGCAACCGCTTCTCCTTCAATATGCTCAATCGCAGAATGGCAAAT
>DATAXC010000124.1:0-3684 GCA_036266895.1 Gammaproteobacteria bacterium | reverse complement strand
GACCATGTGCTACAAAATGAAAATATTCAAGGTGCGGGCATGTTGTTGAATGTGACGCAACAAGACTCAATCAATGAACTCATGACCGCAATAAAAGATCGTTTTGGTCCGGTGAATATTTTGGTTAATAATGCTGCGATTACCAAAGATAATTTATTTTTACGGATGAAAGATGAAGAGTGGTTACAAGTACTAGAAACCAACTTGAATTCTGTATACCGTTTGTCTAAAGCCTGTATTCGAGAAATGATCAAAGGTCGGTGGGGCCGTATCATCAATATCGGTTCGGTCGTGGGGACTACCGGTAATCCAGGACAAGCAAATTATTCTGCCGCTAAAGCAGGTGTGTTAGGATTTACCAAAGCACTGGCCTTAGAGGTAGGTTCACGAGATATTACAGTTAATGCCGTTGCCCCAGGGTTGATTGCAACAGATATGACGAATGCATTGACCGACGAGCAACGTGAAGCTATATTTCAGCGCATTCCCATGCAGCGTATGGGTACGGTTGAAGATATTGCGGCAGCTGTCGTATTTTTAGCTTCCCAATCAGCAAGTTATATTACGGGTCAAACGTTACACGTAAACGGTGGTATGTACATGAATTAAACAGTTTGCAGCGACCCCTATTGCAACTTATTGTTTTTTGACTAAAATAAGCAAAATTCACATTACCTTCTATTGAGGATTAGTAAATCATGACTACGAAAAGCGAAATTGAAGTACGCGTTAAAAAGATTATTGTTGAACAATTAGGCGTGTCAGAAAATGAAGTAACCGATGAAGCCTCTTTTGTTGATGATTTAGGTGCAGATTCATTGGATACCGTTGAATTGGTCATGGCGTTAGAAGAAGAATTTGAAATAGAAATTCCAGATGATGAAGCAGAAAAAATTGTTACTTTCAATGATGCGGTAGCTTATATTGAAGCTTGTGTCGAAAAAGAGGCCAAAGCTAATTAATGAATAAGAGACGCATAGTAGTTACTGGCATGGGCATGGTGACATCGCTGGGCCACGATATGAAAAGTACTTGGCAAGCGATTCTTGCAGGTAAAAGTGGTGTTACAGCGATTGACCATTTTGATGCTGCTGACATAAGTTGTCGTATTTGTAGTCGCGTAAGAAATTTTGACGCGACTATTTATATGCCAGAAAAAGAAGCGCGTAAACGGGATTTCTTTATTCAATATGGGATGGCTGCTGCAACACAAGCCATCCAAGATGCTGGATTAGAAGTGACGGAAGCGAATGCACATCGTATTGGCCTGGCAGTCGGTTCTGGTATTGGCGGCTTACCCTTCATAGAAAAATATCATGCGACCTTATTGGAATCAGGCCCGCGTCGTATTTCACCTTTCTTTATTCCTGGCGCTTTAATTAATATGATTTCCGGTAACTTGTCTATTCAATATGGCATGAAAGGCCCGAATATTGCGTTAGTTTCAGCCTGTACTACCGGCACACATAATATTGGCTATGCCGCACGTTCTATTGCCTATGGCGATGCAGACGTGATGATTACAGGTGCTGCGGAAATGGCAACCACTAAATTAGGTATCGCTGGTTTTGCTGCGATGCGTGCTTTGTCAACGCGTAATGATGAACCTGAAAAAGCCAGTCGACCTTGGGATAAAGGACGAGATGGTTTTGTCTTAGGTGATGGTGCTGGCATGTTAGTATTGGAAGAGTACGAGCATGCGAAAGCACGTGGTGCAAAAATATATGCTGAATTAATTGGTTTTGGCATGAGCGCCGATGCACACCATATGACTTCACCTGATCCAGAAGGAAAAGGCGGCGCAGCAGCTATGAATAATGCTTTAGCTGATGCGGGCATTGCACCGCAAGCCGTAGACTATGTAAATGCCCATGGTACTTCTACACCAGCAGGTGATGAGTTAGAAGTCTTAGGGATTAAACGTTGTTTTGGTGAATATGCTTATCGTTTAGCGGTGAGTTCAACTAAATCCATGACAGGTCATTTATTAGGTGCAGCCGGTGCAGTGGAAGCAATTTTTTCTGTATTAGCGATTCGTGATCAAGTTGCACCACCTACCATCAATTTAGATGATCCAAGTGAAGGCTGTGATTTGAATTTTGTTCCACATCACGCGCAAAAAATGCGGATTAATATTGCGATTTCTAATTCGTTTGGTTTCGGCGGTACCAATGGAACGTTAGTATTTTCCAACCTAGGGTGAATACTTGAAAAAATGGCTCTACCGTGCAATATTGATTACTTTGCCAATCATTTGTGTCTTGGCCGCATGGTTTTATCTTTCTTTTGTGCCGATTGTTTCGCAAGCCGAAGGAATGACCTATTATCTGCGGCCAGGATTATCTAAAAAAGCGTTCATTGCTGATTTAGCGCAAAAAAATATTATTTCCTTTCCGCGCTTATTTTCCCTCTATGCGTATTTGCAACATCAGCCACATTTAAAAACCGGTGAATATCTTTTCCCAAAAGGATCCACACAAGTGACGGTTTGGCAACAAGTAACAGAGGGTAAGGGATTGCGCTATTATCCGTTCACTATTATACCGGGTTGGACATTTGTGCAACTTCGCCAAGCATTAGCAAAAGCGGATGGTTTAAACCACACGACGCAATCTTTTACTGATGCGCAAATCATGCAAATTTTAGAGCAACCGAATATGGCAGCAGAAGGTGCATTTTTTCCTGATACTTATTATTATTCGCGCGGTATTGCGGATACGGTGATTTTAAAAAAAGCATTAATCCGCATGGAAAATAAATTATATTTTGCCTGGCAGCAACGAATCACTGGTTTGCCCTATAAAAATGAATATGAAGCGCTGATTGCTGCCTCTTTAATTGAAAAAGAAGCGCGTTTAAGTAGTGAACGGCCAATTATTGCTGGTGTATTAATTAATCGATTACAGAAAAACATGTTGTTGCAATTTGATCCCACGGTTATTTATGGCATGGGTAGTCAATATACTGGAAAAATACATAAAGCAGATTTACAAGCGGATACGCCTTATAATACTTATGTACATAAAGGATTGCCGCCTACACCGATTGCGATGCCGAGTTATGCCTCGATTGAAGCTGCATTGCATCCTGAACAACATGATTATTTTTATTTTGTCGCGAAAGGGGATGGCAGCCATCAATTTTCTAAAACGCTATTACAACATAATCATGCGGTTACTGTTGCGGCGACAGTTAAAAGAAAAAAGGAATATTTTTTCAATGAAGTGATGATAAAACAGTATATAGTGCAAGTATGGAGATACGGATCATGACTACAGCTGGAAAATTCATTAGCCTAGAAGGTATTGAGGGCGCAGGTAAAAGTACCGCATTGAACTTTATTAAAAATTATTTACTTGCACTGCATCATGAAGTAGTGTTGACTCGTGAACCAGGCGGCACAGAGCTTGCTGAACAACTTCGCAATATAGCGTTACATCCTATTAGTACAGAAGAAATTACCCCGCAAACAGAATTATTACTGATGTTTGCAGGACGCGCACAACATCTTAAACATTGTATTTTACCAGCATTAACTGCGGGCAAATGGGTAGTGAGCGATCGTTTTATTGATGCAACTTATGCGTATCAAGGCGGTGGCCGCGGTATGGATCAAGATGAAATTCACAAGTTAGATAAATGGATAGTCAATCAGACCTATCCCGATTTAACTTTGTTGTTAGA
>DATAXC010000121.1:0-4319 GCA_036266895.1 Gammaproteobacteria bacterium | reverse complement strand
AAAAAAACCATTGATTTCGCCATCACCATTAATTGTACGATTACTTAAACGTGTTTCTAACAACCAATGTGCATTCAATGCATGTTGGTTAAAAAATTGATAGACAACGGTTTTATAATGCGTATGACTCAGCAAATCTGTTGATTGTTGCGGATCTGCAGCAAATTGTGCTTGCGTCAAACCACTCGGTAATTGAATGGTATTTTCATAAGACTGTGCACTCACATTCAACGTACCGCGCGCATAATCCCACCCTGTTTGAAAAAACCCTGTTTCTTCAGCATGTCGATTATGTTGCCGATAATTATCGGTGCGATTTGAAAAACCAAATCCTTTAAAAAAAAACCCATTTTTAAATTTTGTCCCAACCAATGCACTATAAAAATATTGATTAAAACTCCCTACACCAAGGTTAACATCTGCTAAAAATTTTTCTGGATGGCGAGTAACAATATTGACAACACCACCAACCGCTTGATCACCCCACAACGTCCCTTGGCTGCCTTCGATAATATCAATTCGTTCAATATCAGAAAGGGCAATCGAATTAAAATTGGGCGCTAAGATGCTGGGATTGGTCAGTGGAAAACCATCAACTAAAATCAGCGTGTTCGCAGCCGCATTATTGCCAAACCCACGGATACTCAGCGCAGTTTGGCTACTGTCACCCGAATTATTGGTTAATCGGACAATACTTTGTTCTTGCGCTAATAAACTTGATAAATTTAATACCGGACTATTAGTAATGTCTTCACGCGTAATTTGTGTGGTTTGCACGCGCTGCTCCGGCTTAGACAATACCGTCGATGATTGGACATTAGTGGTAACTTCGGGAATAACCGTGTTATTTTCCGCAGCATAACCAATACCAATAGATGGACAACTGAGTATAAGGATAAAAACAAGTATTTTTTTCAAAACGAACATTTACCTGGTTATTTTTATTTTAAAAGCCTTTGTACATGACAAAATTTCAATGGCCTAATCGTGAACGTGCCCGCGTGCGTGCCGGTGCCCGTCTTTTCACAGAATTTTGTCCTGTACAGGATTTAAAGTCACTCCTCCTTGACCTTTGCGACAACCCCTCCTAGAATTGCGGGTTTGATCTATTTGTACTTATTGTACTTGTCGGGCGATTAGCTCAGGGGGAGAGCACTACCTTCACACGGTAGGGGTCAGTGGTTCGAAACCACTATCGCCCAAAATTAAATTTATAAACATACCCTCTCCCGCCCTTCGGGCACCCTCCCCCGTAAACGGGGGAAGGACTAATACCAGACTTCATATTAAATTCCATACCCATCTTATTCACTCCCCTCTCCCGCTTGCGGGAGAGGGGCAGGGGGGAGAGGACACCTCTCGCACCCATAGTCATTTTTAACAAAAGTGCTATCATACCAGCTAATACCGACATTTATAATGGATACCCCATGATACAACTGACTTTAGCACAAGCAGCAACCTTACTTGATCAATCCACCGCGTTGCAAACCTCGTTCCAAGGCATCAGTATTGATACCCGGACATTACAGCCGGGCAATCTGTTTATCGCCATTAAAGGCGAGCAGGCCGATGGGCATGATTTCTTAGCAGAAGCCTATCAAAAAGGAGCTGCCGCTGCTATTGTTGATCGTCAACTGCCGGTTCCTATACCGCAATTAGTCGTAGCGGATACCACTACCACCCTAGGCAAATTAGGCGCCGCTTGGCGTAACCAATTTTCCTTACCCATCGTTGCTATCACGGGCAGTAATGGTAAAACCACTTTAAAAAATATGATGGCTGCTATCTTAGTTGCTGCTTGTCATAACGACTCTGCTCAAGTATTAGCCACAAAAGGCACGCTTAATAATCATTGGGGATTGCCATTAACCCTTGCTTGTTTAAATAATCAACACCGGTATGCTGTGATTGAAATGGGCATGAACCACTTTGGCGAAATCGACTATCTCACCCAATTAACCAAACCAGACGTGGCGATTATCACCAATGCGGCAGCTTCCCACTTAGAGGGTGTAGGCGATGTCGCTGGCGTTGCACGTGCAAAATCAGAAATATTTAACGGTTTGACAGAAAAAGGCATTGCCATTTTAAACCGTGATGATGTGTTTTTCCCCTTCTGGCGTGAACAAATTGGCGATCGGCCTTATCTCACGTTTGGCTTTCACCCGGATGCCGATGTGACCACTGAGTCACAGACTTCGACAGAAATGACCATATTGTTGCGCACCCCGCCAGGCAGCTTGCAAATTAGCTTGCCATTATTGGGTAGACATAACCTATTAAATGCATTAGCCGCGACGGCCGCAGCCTTGGCAATGGGCATTGATTTGGCCGCGATTAAATCAGGATTAGAACATATCACGCCGGCACCGGGCCGCGTACAACTGCATACGCTTGCAAATGGCGTCAATGTGATTGATGACACTTACAATGCCAATCCTTTTTCTTTATTAGCAGCAGTCGAAACCTTAGCCGCTTTTACCGGTAAAAAAATCTTAGTGTTAGGTGATATGAAAGAATTAGGCGCTAATGCAGAGTCATTTCATAGTGATGCGGGCGGGCAAATCCGTCAAGCTGGCATTGATTACTTATTTACCTATGGCAACTTAAGCAAAAATGCAGCGCAAACGTTTGGCGAAGGGGCTTGTCATTTTAGTGAACAACATGAGCTGGTAGATGCATTAAAGCCTTTATTGTATAATACAACAACTATTTTAGTAAAAGGCTCACGCTCCATGCGTATGGAGAAAGTGATCGCAGAATTATTGAGAGCATAATGATGGTGGGCACGCTACACTTTGCCCACCCTACGTTTATTTTTACAGAGGAAAAATGACTATCAAAACGCCGATTACGATTGCTTATGGCGATGGTATTGGCCCAGAAATCATGCGGGCAACCATGGCTATTCTGGAAGCCGCTCAAGCAGAAATTCAACCAGAAATAATCGAAATCGGTCAAAAAGTTTATTTACAAGGTTATACGTCTGGTATTCCTGATGATGCTTGGCAATCGTTAAAACGCACAAAAGTGTTATTAAAAGGCCCCATCACCACCCCACAAGGCGGCGGCTATAAAAGCTTAAATGTCACCTTACGTAAAACCTTAAGCTTGTTTGCCAACGTACGGCCCAACATTGCTTATGCGCCTTATGTGGCAACTAAATTTCCCGGTATGGATTTAGTGATTATCCGTGAAAATGAAGAAGATACTTATGCAGGGATTGAACATCGACAAACCGAAGAAGTCTATCAATGTTTAAAAATTATTACGCGTCCTGGTTGTGAGCATATCATCCATTATGCTTTTGAATATGCCCGCAAATTTAATCGTAAAAAAGTCACTTGTTTCAGTAAAGATAATATTATGAAAATGACGGATGGTTTATTTCATCAAGTGTTTAATGAAATTGCCGTAGATTATCCAGAAATTCAGCATGATCATTTTATTGTGGACATTGGCACCGCTTTATTGGCCAGTCAACCTGATCGATTTGATGTGATTGTCACTTCTAATTTGTATGGCGATATTATTTCTGATGTTGCTGCACAAATTGCCGGCTCCGTTGGATTAGCCGGTTCTGCGAATATTGGCAATCAAATGGCGATGTTTGAAGCGATTCATGGCTCTGCACCTGATATCGCCGGCAAAGATATGGCCAATCCTTCGGGTTTGATTCACGGTGCAATTCAATTGTTAGTTCACATTAATCAACCCGAAGTTGCTAATACGATTGAAAATGCTTGGTTAAAAACCTTAGAAGATGGTATTCACACTGGCGATATTTATTCAACGGAATATAGTAAAGCAAAAGTAGGCACGCAAGCGTTTGCTGCTGCCGTGATCGCACGTTTAGGTCAATTACCAACACATTTCAAACCTGCTGCTTATAAAGCAGGGGCTTATACACGTATCGAATGTTATGGCGGCCGACCTCAAGTAAAAAGCAAAAAAACCTTAGTCGGTGTCGATATTTTTATTGATAACCCAACTGATGTGTCTGCAGAAACATTAGCGCAGCAACTCAATCAATTAGGCGGCCCACTACAATTAATTGTTATGACCAGCCGCGGATTAAAAATCTGGCCGCATAGCACGATTGATGCGCCATATTTACGTCATTGTTGTTGCCGTTTTCAATCGAGCAGTGATGTTAAAAAATTAACTGGTATTCAACATGCAGATATTTTGAAATTGTTAACGCAATTTAATCAGCTTGGTTTAGATGTGATTAAAACTGAGAATTTATATACGTTTGATGGGCAAATTGGTTTTACTTTGGCGCAGGGACAGTAGGGGATAGATGATAACACCCC